>DATGWX010000438.1:0-1998 GCA_035299275.1 Bacteroidia bacterium | reverse complement strand
TTATTTCAGGAGATGCTTCACGTAAACAAGCTTTTGTTAAAGCTCTTGGTAATGCGTATGAGGATATTGGCTTTGTGGCTGTGAAAGGACATTTACTTAGTGACAGTTTACAGAACAGACTGTATAAAGAAGTCCAGAATTTTTTTGCATTGCCCGATGAAGTAAAAGCAAAGTATGAAGTGGAAGGATTAGCGGGCCAGCGTGGTTACACCTCCTTTGGGAAAGAACATGCTAAAGGCAGGAATGTGGGTGACCTGAAAGAGTTCTGGCACTTTGGTCAATATGTGGAAGATGAAGATCCTATCAAAAAAGAATATCCGGAGAACGTGGTTGTAGATGAGTTACCTGATTTTAATATTTCAGGCAAAGAAGCATATCAAAAATTACAGGAAACAGGCAAGTATATGTTACGTGCCATTGCACTGTATTTAGGTTTGAGCGAATTTTATTTTGACGATAAGATTCATCACGGTAACAGCATACTGCGCCCCATTCACTATCCGCCCATTACCGGTGAGCCACAAAGTGCCGTTCGGGCTGCGGAACATGAAGACATTAATCTTATTACATTGTTGATGGGGGCCTCAGCAGAAGGTTTGGAGGTATTGAACAAAAAGGGCGAATGGATTGGTATTACCGCCTTACCGGAACAATTGGTAGTGAATGTTGGAGATATGCTTCAACGCCTCACCAACAATAAGCTCAAGTCTACTACACACCGTGTTGTAAACCCGCCACGTGAGAAGTGGAATACTTCCCGTTTCTCCATACCTTTCTTTTTGCATCCAAGATCAGAGATGCGATTGGATTGTTTGCCACAGTGTGTTGACGATGAGCACCCTTGTGCTTATCCGCCTATCAGTGGAGGGGAATACCTTACCGAACGGTTAATTGAAATTGGGTTACTGAAAAAATAAGTTTCTACTTTTCCTGTATTCACTGAACTTAAGGTAGTTTACTTGTAGCTAACGTTTATTTAATTTTAGCGGGTGCTTCATTTGCCCTATCTTTGCGGCAAATTGAATTATGGAATTTTCTTTCAACGAAATTGCTACTGTTACCCTAACTCTGTTTGCCATTATTGATATTGTGGGTACGGTACCTTTGATTATCAGTATGCGGCAGAAACTCGGTCATATACAGTCGGAGAAGGCTACAGCTGCTGCGGGTTTTCTGATGATTTTGTTCTTGTTTTTCGGAGAACAATTGTTGCGACTTATTGGTATTGATTTGGCCTCTTTTGCCATAGCGGGTTCTATTGTTATTTTCATATTGGGTTTAGAAATGATTCTGGGTATTAATCTTTTTCGCCCCGATCCCAATGATGAAGCCGGAAGTGTTGTACCTATTGCTTTCCCTATTATTGCCGGCTCAGGAACACTCACTACCATCATTTCCCTAAAGGCTGTTTATACAGTACCCAACATACTAGCAGGTATCATTCTTAACCTCACGTTTATTTACATCGTGCTTAAATCAACAGGATTTATTGAGCGTAAACTGGGTAAAGGCGGATTGGCTGTTGTGCGCAAGTTCTTCGGTATTATTCTGCTTTCCATTGCGGTGAAGTTGTTTAAAGGGAACATATAACAAAACTAATTCTTCGTTGCAACGCATGTTGTAACCTAAGCGAATATGCAAAAAGAAGCCCCGATTATGAGTAACATAATCGGGGCTTTAATATTTAATACCGGTTGATTACTGAGCTATCAATCTGCCTGATTGAATGGTGTTGTTTGCACTATAAATAGTGTATACATAAACACCGGCAGGAAGCTGACTTGCATCAACAGTATTTACCTGTTTGGTAAGTGAAGTTTTCAAAACTAATGTTCCCACTACATTATAAATATTAATTTGAGCATCTGTTGTACCTACATTACTTAAATCAAATGTTACAGATTGTGTAAACGGATTAGGGTAAATACTCACCTGAGCATTGTCGGGTTTATTCAAGCTTTTAGTATCGGTTAGCACGCAAGTGGTGGGCACTACAGC
>DATGWX010000437.1:0-1548 GCA_035299275.1 Bacteroidia bacterium | reverse complement strand
GAAGGGCATAAGCACCCGTAAACTGTCCGGTAATCTTTTTTACATCTGTTTGCCGCTCGCGCTCACTGCGGTTTTTGGCATAGTGAACGTAAGCATCTACCTGCGCTTTGTACTCAGGTGTGGCCAGTTCATTCACCAGTTCCAACTCAGGTGCCAGCGTTACAAAACTCACCCCGAAAATGGTATCGGGTCGGGTGGTAAATACTTCTATTTCGCGGGTAGAGTTTTCTACTTTAAATTTTAAGGAACAACCTTCGCTTTTGCCAATCCAGTTGCGTTGTGCTTCTTTAATACTATCGCTCCACTCAATGGTGTCGAGGTCGCGCAACAAACGGTCGGCATACGCGGTAATGCGCAGGCTCCATTGTTTCATCAGCTTGCGCTCCACAGGATAACCACCGCGCTCGCTCACTCCGTCTTTTACTTCATCATTGGCCAGCACCGTTCCCATAGCCGGGCACCAGTTCACATAAGCTTCACTTAAATAAGCCAGGCGAAAATGTTGCAACATACTTTCGCGTGTGGCTTCACCAAAATCGGCCCATTGTGCAGGAGTAAATCCGTCCCGTTCTATTTCGATGTCACCGGTAAGAATGCTGTCGTTGCTGCCTTTAAAGCCGCGGGTTTCAAAAACGTGAATGAGTGTGCTGATGTTTTCAGCCTTATCGGTAGCAGGATTGTACCAGCTGTTGAACAACTGAATAAAAATCCACTGGGTCCATTTATAGTAATCCTTTTCGCAGGTACGTATTTCGCGGTCCCAGTCATAACCTAAGCCAATTTTATCCAATTGCTCGCGGTAGCGTTCAATGTTGTTTTTGGTAGTAATAGCAGGGTGCTGTCCGGTTTGAATAGCGTATTGTTCAGCAGGCAATCCAAAGGCATCATAACCCATGGGGTGCAACACATTAAAGCCTTTTAGTTTTTTGAAACGGGCCACAATATCAGAAGCAATGTACCCCAGCGGGTGACCTACGTGCAGACCGGCACCCGAAGGGTAGGGGAACATGTCCAGTACATAGTACTTGGGTTTTGGTCCGCCATTCTCCGTACGGTAAGTCTTTTGTTCAGCCCAGCGCTGTTGCCACTTTTGCTCTATTTCTCTGAAATGGTATTCTGACATGTGTATGCTATTCTGCTATGAAAAATGAGGCGCAAAATAACAAAAAAATACCAGCAATGCCCCTGTGTATAACTATGTGCAGCCTTAGTTTTTTGAATAATTGCATACTACTCAAATACTGTTTACTTTCGCAAGTATAAGTTATGGCAATACAGGAAGGTAAAAGCACATACAAACGCAGGCCATCGTACCTGCCGTCTATCATCAGCATCTCTTTGGTGTTGTTTATGGTGGGCGTGTTCGGCATCATCATTATTTCAGGAAAAAAACTCTCCGATCATATTAAGGAGCACATTCAGCTCAATGTGTTTCTGAAAGATGAGGCCAGCGAAAGCGATATGCTGGGCTTGCAGAAGAAGCTGGAGATGGAAGAGTTTACCAAAGAGGTAAGGTTCATCAGCAAGAAGGATGCAGCCAAGGAATTT
>DATGWX010000436.1:0-11274 GCA_035299275.1 Bacteroidia bacterium | reverse complement strand
TAGAATAAATGGTCCGATGTTTTTTAACCCATGCGTGGGAAGCGGTTGCTTCACACGCATGGGGCCCATTTGAAACTCATGGGCATAAGAAGTGTTTTTTATTGTGCGGAGTGTCATTTTACTCCTCCTTTCTTTTTTGTTAAGTAGTTTTCTGCAATTCAATGTGCAGGTGAAGTTTTATTTCATCAGACACTACGGCTCCTCCGGTTTCGGTGAGTGCATCCCATTTCAGGTTAAAGTCTTTACGGTTAATTTTTCCGTTAGCCTCAAAGCCAGCTTTTACATTACCCCAAGGATCAACTATGGTTCCACCAAATTCTACTTTTAAACTGATGGCTCTGGTAATATCACGGATGGTCATGTTGCCTTCCAGTATATATTCTTCACCACTTACTTTTTTAAACGATGTAGATTGGAAAGTTAATTTCGGGAACTGTTCCGCATTGAAAAAATCGTCAGACTTCAGGTGTCCGTCACGTTGCTCATTTCCTGTGTTGATGCTGTTCACGTCTGCGGAGAAACTAATCACTGCATCTGAAAAATCATCGTTGCCGGTAACAACAGATGCTTCAAATTGATCAAATTTTCCTGAGGTATTGGTAATTACCAGATGGCGTACTTTAAAGCCGATTTCACTGTGAGCAGTGTCAATGGTCCATTGTGTTTTTGCTGTTGTTGTCATGTTTGATATTTTATTTTTAGTTTGTGTACTCTTAGTTTAAAATCTTTGTTAGAAGTTTATCAGTTAGCTAACGACCATTGGCACATCCATTAGTAAAACTTCGGTATCGCTATCAGCAGTGAGGGTAATTTTATCCGTATCCTGAATACCTATTCCATCACGTTTGTTCAGTGCCTGTCCGTTAATGGTTACATCTCCCGATAGAATAAAAGCATATACTCCGTTACCTTGCTTTTGGATGTTATATTCCAAAGACTTCCCTTTGCTTAAACGGGTCATATTAAACCAGGCATCCTGGTTGATATCAATTCCTTCAGCACTTCCTTCAGGCGAAACAATCTGTTGCCACTTGTTCATCCGGTCATCTGTGGCAAACGTTTTTTGGTCGTAACGTGGTTTAATATTACGCTGTTTTGGGAATACCCATATCTGCAGAAAGTTAACCTCACTTGTTTTGTTGCGGTTATACTCTGAGTGTTGAATACCTGTTCCGGCACTCATAATCTGTACATCGCCTTGTTTTATTACAGCTGTATTGCCCATGCTGTCTTTGTGTTCCAAATCTCCCGATAACGGAATCGAAATGATTTCCATGTTATCATGTGGGTGTGTTCCGAAACCCATACCGCCTTGAACGATATCATCGTTTAATACACGCAGCACTCCGAAGTGCATACGTTCAGGGTTGTAGTAAGCTGCAAAACTGAACGTATGGTGACTGTCTAACCAACCGTGGTTGGCGTGCCCGCGTGTGGCGGCTTTGTGAATGATGGTGTTAGTCATAACTATATTTTTTGGATGTGGAATGTGATTAAATCCAACTTGTTCTGCAGACAGCGGATTGGCTTTTAGTTCATTGATGATTACTGCACCCAGACTTGTTGCCGCAGCGCCCAGTAATGATTTTTTGAGGAATTCTTTACGCTCCATGTTGTTTTACGTTCAGGTGTCCACTTACCTTTTTTGATAGAAGAAAGGAGATGCTTTAAAGACTTTCTCCTTTCTTCTTATCTGTAATTATTTTGTAGCTACTACGCGTACTTTTACAGTGAAAGTATCATCAATGGTTTTGTCGCCAAGACCTTCAAAGAATTTTCCTGAACCGTACTTGATGTCGTACTTTGTACGGTCAATGGCGAACTCAGCACTGGTTACTACCTCATCTTTTTTCACCAGAATGAAAGCAGGGAAGGTAACTTCGCTGGTTATGCCTTTGATGGTTAAATCAGCAACTACAGTGTAGTTGTTTTCACCCGGCTTAGCACCTTTAATAGCAGTTAATGTTTTTAACTTGAGGGTAGACTTGGTGTGTTTTTCAACGGAGAAAAAGTCTTCTGATTTTAAGTGACCTTCCAGTTTACCTTTCCATTCACCTGTTAAGTCTTGTACATCAATTGAGGTCATGTCTACACTGAACTCGCCTCCGGTAACAACATTTTTTTCTACATTGATAGTTCCGGCTGAGAATTTAACTGCACCGTAGTGCTCTCCGGTAACTTTTTTACCTATCCATTTGAAGGTAGACTTTTCTGCAGATACTTTAAACGTGTCTGCTTTTGGAGTTGGGTTGGTGGCAGCTACAGCAACCAATCCCAGGGTTGCTACGGCTAATGATAAAATTGAATTTTTCATGTGTGTGTTGATTAATTAAATGAATTTATAGTGTTTATTTTTTATCTCTCATTTGGTCAAGTATGCGGTTAATGGTAGCAGCATCGCTCTCACTTAATGCCCCGAATCCCTGCTCTGTCTGGTCAATTTCATTGTCCATTTTTTTCAGTAAGTCAAGCCCCTCAGGTGTTATTAATATATCCATTTGCCTGCGGTCGTTTTTGCACTCCAGCCGTGATGCCAGATTTTTCTCCTTAAGCTTATCAATTAAACGCGAGGCATTGGAACTTCTGTCGAGCATACGTTCCAATATTCCGTTTACAGAGATGGGTGTTCCTTTTTGACCGCGCAGTATACGTAGTACGTTGTACTGTTGAGGGGTTAAGCCGTACTCTTTAAACAACCGTTGTTGCTGGCATTGTAACCAACTGGCAGTAAACAGAATGTTCAACACTGCTTTGTGTCGCTCGCTTCTGAATTTTGTTTGTTGTATTTCTTTTTCCAGTTCCATTTTGTTTTAATTGGTGAGCAAATATATGTCCATACATTATATGTAGCTACATATAAATGAGATGTATTTTATTAAAGTATTGATAAACAGGTATAATAATTTTGTCCGGGAATTGTTTTTATCTTTCCAGACGCTCAAAATTGGCAGAAAAGGACTCTCGAGAGGTAAAAAATGGTACAATGGAAAGTATGGAAATCCATAATTTTGCGACATGGATGAGAAAGAGCAACAGTTTGCCGAATATTGGAAAGGGTTAAGGGCTAAAGGAAAAAACCATTACATCAGGCGCAACATGATTATGCTGGTACTGGTGATTACGCCCATAGTAACACTAATACGGTATTGGCAGGGCGATTTAAAAAGCACAGCTTATGTGGTTGGTTTTGTCTTGTTCACCATTTTATGGAACGTGTTGGTAGGCTACGGACTTTCACTTTGGCTATGGAGCGGCAACGAGCGCAGGTATAAAGATGCCGGAGGGGAGTGATTACCCCAGCAACTTCTTCCAATCCAATTCTTCTCTCAGAATCTCTTTGATTTTAGTAACCGGAATACGTTCTTGTTGCATGGTATCACGGTAACGGATAGTCACCGTATCATCATTCAGTGTGTCGTGGTCAACCGTAATACAAAAAGGTGTACCCAGTGCGTCTTGCCTGCGGTAACGTTTGCCAATGGCATCTTTCTCTTCGTAAAAACAGTTGTATTCCAGTTTCAACTCATCCATAATCACACGGGCCTTTTCGGGTAATCCGTCTTTTTTGGTAAGTGGAAATATAGCCACTTTGTATGGAGCCAGCAACGAAGGAAGTGTTAGCACTACACGGGTATCTTTTTTATCCTCTTCACCCACTTCTTCTTCTTTGTAGCAGGCACAAAGTGTTGCCAGAAACAAACGATCCAAACCAATAGACGTTTCAATCACATAAGGCACATAGTTGCCGTATGGTTTTCCGTTTTCATCCAACTCCGCATCAAAGTACTGCATCTTTTTACCCGAGAGTTCCTGGTGGTTTCTTAAGTCAAAATCAGTGCGGCTGTGAATGCCTTCCATTTCTTTAAAACCGAAGGGGAAATCAAATTCAATATCCACTGCAGCATCGGCATAGTGAGCCAGTTTTACGTGGTCGTGAAAACGGTACTTTTCTTTACCGAAACCCAGTTTGTTGTGCCATTGAATGCGGGCTTCTTTCCAGTACTCGTACCATTGCTTTTGCGTACCGGGGCGAATAAAAAACTGCATTTCCATTTGTTCAAACTCCCGCATGCGCATAATGAACTGCCGGGCAATAATTTCATTCCGGAACGCCTTACCGGTTTGTGCAATGCCAAATGGAATTTTCATGCGACCGGTTTTTTGCACGTTGAGAAAATTCACAAAAATACCCTGTGCGGTTTCAGGGCGCAGGTACACCTTATCGGCATCTTCAGCCATAGCACCCATCTCTGTAGCAAACATCAGATTGAATTGACGAACATCGGTCCAGTTGCGTGTGCCACTTATAGGGCAGGCAATTTCATGTGCAATAATAAGTTCTTTGAGAAGTTCAAGATTGTTATCCAGCAGGGCTTTGTCTAAGGCCGTTTGCAATTCTTCTGCTTTTTGTGTTTTACCGTCTTTCTCGTAACGGGTAATTTTATCTTCTAACAACTGATCAGCACGGTAACGTTTTTTCGAATCTTTGTTATCAATCATCGGGTCGCTGAAACCGTCAATGTGTCCGCTTGCTTTCCATACTTTGGGGTGCATAAAAATAGCCGCATCAATGCCTACAATATTTTCGTGCATTTGCACCATGGCTTTCCACCAGTAGGTACGCAGGTTGTTTTTGAGTTCAGCACCGTTTTGACCATAATCATATACAGCACCTAAGCCGTCATAAATTTCACTCGAGGGGAACACAAAGCCATATTCTTTGGCATGGCTAACTACTTTTTTGAAAACTTCTTCGCTCATAAGGGTGCAAAAATAACAAATCTTAGCTGTGTTTACGCTAAACTACCTGTTAACACTAAGTTCATTTGCACAAATGGCTCAAAATGGCTAATATTACAACGAATTATAGGGTATGGCCATTCTCAATACTTTTTTCTCCTGGTACTTTCGCAAGCGCTTGCCGCAGGTGGAGTTCTTTATGCAAAATCCGCATGAGGTGCAGGAGAATCAGTTGATGGAGTTGTTGCGCACTGCTGCCAATACAGAGTGGGGTAAAAAGTATGATTTTCGCTCCATTGCCAATCCCGCGCAATACAAGCAGCGTGTTCCTATTTCAAACTACGAAAACTTAAAACCGTTTATTGAACGCAACATGCAGGGGGAGCAGAATATTTTGTGGCCCACGGAAATTAAATGGTTTGCGAAATCATCAGGCACTACGGCTGATAAGAGTAAGTTTATACCGGTAAGTTTCGAGGGTATGGATAAGTGCCATTTTACTGCCGGCAGAGACGTGTTGAGTTTATACTGCAACCAACGGGAGAATACACAAATATTTGATGGCAAAGGTTTAGTAATAGGCGGTAGTCATCAGGTAAACAAAATGAATGAGGAGGCTTTCTACGGAGATTTATCGGCTGTGATTATGCAAAACCTGCCGTTTTGGGTGCATTACCTGCGTACACCTGAGTTGTCCATTGCACTCATGAACGACTGGGAGTACAAGCTGGAAAAAATGGCCAATGCTACCGTAAATGAAAATGTAACCAATATTTCCGGAGTACCCACTTGGGCAATAGTGCTTATTAACCGTTTGTTTGAAATGACGGGTAAAAACGATTTGACGGAGATATGGCCAAACTTAGAATTGTTTGCACATGGTGGTGTTAGCTTTACACCTTACCGTCAACAATTCAAAAAGCTTATCAGTTCTTCCAACATGAGTTACATGGAAACCTACAATGCATCAGAAGGTTTCTTCGGAATACAGGACGATATGTCGCGCGATGATATGCTGCTGATGCTGGACTACGGGATGTACTACGAGTTTATGCCCATGAGTGAATACGGAAAGGAATTCCCTGATGCAGTGCCTTTGAGTCAGGTAAAGGAAGGAGAAAATTATGCACTCATTATTTCGAACAACTCCGGCTTGTGGCGTTACTTAATTGGTGACACCATTAAGTTTACCGACATAAAAAATTTCCGTTTTAAAGTAACCGGAAGGACCAAACATTTTATCAATGCTTTTGGTGAGGAGCTCATTGTAGAAAATGCAGACTCAGCTTTAGCAGAAGCTTGCCGGATATTAAATGTGGAAGTATCAGATTACACCGCGGCCCCTGTGTATCTTAATGACCAGGGGAAAGGAAGCCACGAGTGGTTAATTGAATTTGACAAAGCACCGGATAATATGCAGCAGTTCAGGGAAGAACTGGACAAGGCACTCAAAGCCACCAACAGCGATTACGAAGCCAAAAGACAAAAAGACATTGCCTTGCAAATGCCCGTGGTACGTACACTTCCCAAGGGTACCTTTCATCAGTGGTTAAAATCAAAAGGCAAGTTGGGCGGACAACACAAAGTGCCCCGTTTGTCCAACAACCGCGAGTATGTGGAAGGCATACTTGAATTGAGCACCAACTAACAGCACATTTCTTTTATGTTGAATACTGTTATCAAAATAGGCCTTACTATAATTTGCTCGTACATAGCCAAGCTAGCATTTGCTGAATACATTGCCGTTCATTTTATGGACAAAAAACCACAGCACCCTTTTTCGTCTTTGGAGAAAGTGAGCTCGCAACTTAATGGTCCTTTGCAACAAGTAGATTACGAACAGCAACTGTTGTGGATTGGCGCAATAGCATTAGCAGTAGTGGGTTTGCTGGTGTTAGCCTGGTTTGTGCGCAAATTGTATTTTGTGGCGGTAATCAGTTCAAGCTTATTTGTACTGTCGCTGGTGTACAAATATTTTACCGCTTAGTGCGAGCGTTGTACAATGTATTTTACCAGTTCGCGCAAGGATGATTTGGCATCACCCTCTTCAAACGTGTCTAAAATTCCCAATGCTTCCTGAATGAGTTTTTCCATGGCCGCTTTAGCGTAACCAATGCCTCCGTGTGTGTTTACATAAGCAATCAGTTCGTTTACCTTTTGCTTGTTGTTGTGGTCTTTTTTTATGGTATTGATGATGTGTTTGCGCACAGCAGGTTCAGCCGTATTGAGCGTATAGATAATAGGTAATGTTAATTTTTTTTCTTTGATGTCAATGCCTTTGGGTTTGCCAATTTCATCATCACCGTAATCGAGCAAATCATCTTTTATCTGAAAGGCAATGCCTATTTTTTCTCCGAACAAATGCATCTTTTCAACCACCTCGTTACTGCTGTTGGCTGATGCTGCACCCACGGCACAGCAGGAAGCAATGAGTGAAGCTGTTTTCTTGCGGATAATATCATAATATACTTCTTCAGTAATATTCAGTCTGCGGGTTTTTTCAATCTGAAGCAGTTCGCCTTCGCTCATTTCACGTACAGCTTCCGATACTATTTTCAGCAGTTTAAAATCATCATTATTCAACGAGAGTAACAAACCTTTGGAGAGCAGGTAGTCACCCACCAGAACGGCAATTTTATTTTTCCATAAGGCATTGATGGAGAAAAAACCTCTGCGCTCGTAGGCATCATCTACCACGTCATCGTGTACCAATGTGGCCGTGTGTAACAATTCCACCAAGGATGCTCCACGATGGGTTGATTCATTAATACCTCCGCACAATTTTGCAGTAAGAAACACAAACATGGGCCTTATCTGTTTGCCTTTACGCTTCACTATGTAAGTCATGATGGTATCCAGCAAAGCCACATTGCTTTTCATGGCATCTCTGAATTTTAGTTCAAAGGCATCCAGCTCAGCGGCTACTGGTTTTTTAATTAGGTCAATTGTTTTGTCCATCTGCCGCGCAATTTAGTTCAAAAAATCAGAGCAAATTCAATTCCTTTACAAAACCGTTGTGATTTGCTGCACATCCCGATTCAAATCAATACATTTGCTTTCTTACAACAACGTTACATGGCTAAAGTGCAGAGTACTTTTTTCTGTCAGAATTGCGGAGCGCAGGCTTCCAAATGGATTGGTAAATGTCCGGCTTGCGGACAATGGAATACTTATGTGGAAGAGGTAATTCATAAAGAAAAAGATGCGCTTAAAAAATGGGACGGGGAGAAAAAAACCAAAGCAACAGCCCCTGTTTTATTAGATGAAGTGAACTACAGTGAAGAGCACCGCTTAGTAACTTCAGATAAAGAATTTAACCGGGTACTGGGCGGTGGTATTGTGCCGGGCTCAGTCGTGCTCATTGGTGGTGAGCCGGGTATTGGTAAATCAACTTTGCTCTTACAGATTGCATTAAATTTTACGCAAGGCAAAGTACTTTATATTTCAGGAGAGGAAAGCGACAGCCAGGTGAAGATGCGGGCTGAGCGTATAAGATCAAAAGGCAGTAAGTGTTACATTCTTACTGAAACTGTAACACAGCGTATGTTCAAACAGATACGCGAATTGGAACCCAACTTACTGATTGTTGATTCTATTCAAACTCTGCAATCAGAATACATTGACTCCACACCGGGAAGTATATCACAAATCAGAGAGTGTGCAGGTGAACTGCTCAAGTATGCTAAAGAAAGCGGCACACCTGTTTTTTTAATAGGTCACATAACCAAAGATGGAAACATTGCCGGACCTAAAATTCTGGAACACATGGTAGATACTGTGTTGCAGTTTGAGGGCGATCGCCATCATATCTACCGCATTTTACGTACCACCAAAAACCGGTTTGGTTCAACGGCCGAAATTGGTATTTATGAAATGCAGGGAAATGGTTTGCGTGAAGTGTCCAATCCTTCAGAGATATTAATTTCACAGCGTGAAGAGGCACTGAGTGGTATAAGTATTTCGGCAGCCATCGAAGGACAAAGACCTTTGCTCATTGAAACACAGGCTTTGGTGAGTGCAGCAGTTTACGGTAATCCGCAACGCACGTCCAATGGGTATGATACTAAACGCTTGAATATGTTGTTGGCAGTATTGGAAAAAAAGGCAGGATTACGTTTATCAGCGCAAGATGTGTTTGTGAATATCGCAGGTGGTTTGCGTATAGAAGACCCGGCCATTGATTTGGGTGTGGTTGCCTCTATTGTGTCGTCTTTTCACGATATTCCGGTTAACCCTAAAATTTGTTTCATTGGTGAAATCGGATTGTCAGGAGAAGTGAGGGCCGTTAGCAGGATAGAGCAACGTATTTCAGAAGCCGAAAAATTAGGCTATGAGGTTATTTACCTGTCTAAATACAACAAAGGCATTGACAGCTTTTCAAGTAAAACCATTGAATTAAGAAAGGTGGGGAAAGTGGACGAGGCTTTACACTTCTTATTCGCCTGAAAATAAACAAGCACGTGTCGCTTTATTTCATGTTATTTGCAACACATGAATCGCAACATAAAAGACTCTTTTAATCTGCTTTCAAAATTAACATGGCCACGTGTGTGGAACGGTGTTAAAGTGTTGAGCAGTTATTATGTAGCGAGAATAATTAAAATGCCTGTTCATTGGGGTTTACCAATTAGCATATCCATTGAACCCACTACCTCCTGTAACCTGCGCTGCCCGCAGTGCCCCAGTGGTTTGCGTGAGTTTACCCGCCCAACAGGTATGTTGCAAAATGAAGTACTCAAAAAGGTTATTGATGAGTTACACACTACACTTGCTTACATTACTTTTTACTTTCAGGGCGAGCCTTACCTCAACAAAAATTTTCTGGAGTATGTCAAGTATGCTTCTGAAAGAAAAATTTATACAGCAACCTCAACTAATGCACATTATCTTGATGAGGAGACTGCGAAGAAGACTGTACTATCAGGTCTTGATCGGTTGATTATTTCCATTGACGGTGTTGATCAGGAATCATATGTTAAGTACAGGGTTGGAGGCAATCTGGAGAAAGTAATTTCAGGCACAAAAAATATAGTAGAATGGAAGAGAAAGATGAACTCTTCAACGCCACACATTATATGGCAGTTCATCGTTTTCAGCCACAACGAGAATCAGATAGACCAAATTAAATTATTGGGGAGCGAGATAGGAGTGGATGAAGTAGCAATTAAAACTGCGCAGATATACGATTTCAAGGAAGGCAATGCACTTATTCCGCAGAATGAAAAGTATAGCCGCTATTCAGCAGCAGGAATTACCTACCGCATTAAAAATAAACTGCTTAACCACTGTTGGAGAATGTGGCAGGGCTGTGTAATAACCTGGGATGGTAAAATAGTTCCCTGCTGTTTTGATAAAGACGGTAGTTACCAGTTGGGCGGGCTTAACGAAACCTCTTTCCGATCCATTTGGAAAGGAGATAAATACAATACATTCAGGCAATTGATTCAAAAATCACGTAAGGAAGTAGACATTTGTGCCAACTGCACCGAAGGAACCAAAGTTTGGGAGTTATAGCCTGATAATAAGATATTTATATTCTATCTTCCAGCGTTTGCTTAAAATTCCTTAAAAAACTGTAATTGACTTTTAAAATCCTTTGTTTTTTAGTAATAATTAGCTAATTTTGAGTTCTTATTGAGTTTTCAAGAAGAAAAATTTGATTAACAACACGAAATTATTTAAAACAAAACGGGGGATATGCAAATGAAAAAACTGTTATCAATTTTCATCCTTGCCATCGGGGGAATTTTCCTTTTCTCATCACCGGCACGAGCTTCGCACATGGCGGGCAGTGACATGGAATTTAAATGTTTAGGGAAAGATTCATTTAAGATTGTGTTAAGGGTTTACCGTGACTGTAATGGTATTCCAATTAACCCCAACCCATCTATAAGCTTTAACACAGTTGGGTGTTCACCTAATAAGAGTGCAAGCACTTCGATGACGCGTACCCTAATCAGACCTGTACGTTTTATGTGCGGTGGTCAGAAAAATATCTGTGAAGGAGGTTCATTTCCATTTGGTATGGAAGAGAACAGATTTGAAGTAACAGTTGCTTTCCAAAACCTCTTCCCCGGTGGTTTGGATTCCACTTGTTGCTGGATTAAGGTTTCCTATCAGGAGTGTTGCAGAAATGGTTCTATTACGAACATTGTTCAAGGTAATTTTTATATCGATGCATTAATCAACCGATGTGTTACCCCTTGTAACTCATCACCTCAAATAACTAACTACCCTGTGGCCGTAATTTGTAACGGTCAACCCTTTTGGTTCAATAACGGTATTTTAGATACGGTGGATTATGATTCAATTTCGTATGAAATGACAGATCCTTTGAGAGGATCTGATCAAGCGGAATCATTTCAGGGTTCATACACCAAAGACCGTCCGATTCAGTTCTTAGGTTTCCCCAACAATACTCTTCCTTTCCCAGCAGGTTTCCATTTGATTCCAACCACAGGTGACTTAGGTTTCACCTCGACAGCCATTCAGCAACCTGTTTTGGCATTCAAAATTTCAGAGTGGCGAAAAGTG
>DATGWX010000435.1:0-3198 GCA_035299275.1 Bacteroidia bacterium | reverse complement strand
AAAGTAATCAGACGGTGCAGTCAAAATTGATTTAAAAGGAGTAATGGAATCTTTGTAAATGGAGGTGTTTAACCTGTCGTTCCAATCACCTATCACGGCTACTTTTCTACCGCTCATATTTTGATCCATGTACTGTTTAAGAATTGAACCTGCAGCTCTGCGGTCGTAATACGATTGAAGTTTTTCAGCATCGGTACCTACATTGGCTTTCAGGTGCAGTACAATCACAATAAGCGTATCCAGCTTGGGTAAACTATCCGACACTAACCGTACCTCCAATGGTAAGCGTCCGCTGGCAAATTCGTTGGCATACTGATTTAAAATGAGCCCTGAGGTTACTCTGCGAAACAAACTTTTTTTCCAGATGAGTGCCGTTTTTTGTGTTTGCGGATAACTGGCTAATACATAACCATACTGGGGCAATTCGTTCATTAAAGCCACAAAAGTGTTGGGGTTCGATACCTCCTCTAATCCCCAAATATCTATGTCAGAATTCTGCAACACCGTTTTGATATTGTTATACTGCAAGGTCTCATTGGTGGGGCCGAATTGGGTACTGCCAAACCACTCCACGTTCCAGCAAGCAATTTCAGTTTTACCTGCCACACCTACCTTGGGCACCTGAGCGGTTACCACACCCGCTACCAGCAGTAACAGCACCTTCAAAAAATACTTCATGCTGCAAAGTTCTCCTTTTTACCTCAAGTAAGCACCACGCTTTCAAAAAGATTGGAATCCTGCGTATATTCGCCCTCTATTTTACTCTTTTTACTATGCACGAATTAAGCGAACAGGAATTACAGCGCAGGGCGGCCATGCATGAGCTGCGTCAGTTGGGCATTGAGCCTTACCCCGCTGAAACCTATGAGGTAAATGCCTCGGCCAAAGAAATTATTGAGAACTACGAAAACAATAAGATTGAATACAAAAATGTGAGCATGGCCGGCCGTATCATGACCCGCAGAATTATGGGTAATGCCGCTTTTGCCGTTTTGCAGGACAGCTCAGGTAAAATTCAAATTTACGTTAAACGTGATGACGTGTGCCCCGGTGAAGACAAAACGTTGTACAATACCGTGTTCAAAAAACTGCTCGATATTGGAGACATTATCGGAGTAAAAGGGTACGTGTTTACCACCCAAACCGGTGAAACTACTTTGCACGTTACCGAGTTTAAAGTGCTGAGCAAATCATTAAAACCACTTCCGGTGGTGAAAGAAAAAGACGGTGAAAAATACGATGCCGTTAGCGATACTGAATTGCGTTACCGCCAGCGCTACGTGGATTTGATTATTAATCCTGAGGTACGCGAAACTTTCCGCAAACGTACACAACTGATGAATACCATGCGCGAGTACCTGAATGAAAAAGGTTACCTCGAAGTGGAAACCCCCATACTGCAACCTTTGTATGGCGGTGCAGCAGCACGTCCTTTTAAAACACACCACAATACACTCGACATGACGCTGTACCTGCGCATTGCGAATGAGTTGTATTTAAAACGTTTGATTGTAGGTGGATACGATGGTGTGTATGAATTCTCCAAAGACTTCCGCAACGAAGGTATGAGTCGTTTTCATAACCCTGAGTTTACACAAATTGAATTGTACGTGGCTTATAAAGACTACTACTGGATGATGGATTTGGTAGAAGAGATGGTAGAAAAAGTAGCCTTAGCTTTACACGGAAGCACTGAAGTAAAAGTAGGCGAACACCTCATCAACTTTCAGCGCCCGTGGAAACGTTACACCATGTACGAGGCCATCAAAGAATTTACAGGAGTCGACATCAGCGAAATGGACGAACAAACCATGTATGCCGAAGCGAAAAAAATGCACGTGCCTTTGGATGCCAGCATGGGGCGAGGAAAAATTATTGACTCTATATTCGGGGAAAAAGTTGAACCTTTCCTGATACAGCCTACCTTCATTACAGATTATCCGGTGGAGATGTCACCGCTGGCGAAAAAACACCGCGAAAAAGAAGGTCTGGTAGAACGCTTTGAAGCCATTTGCAACGGGAAAGAAATATGCAACTCCTTCTCTGAACTGAATGACCCCATTGACCAACGCCTGCGTTTTGAGCACCAGTTGGAATTGGGCAAACGCGGAGATGATGAGGCCATGATGCTGGATGAGGATTTCCTGCGTGCACTGGAATACGGTATGCCGCCAACAGCAGGATTGGGCATAGGAATAGATCGTTTGAGTATGATTATGACCAACTCGCCTTCTATACAAGATGTGTTGTTCTTCCCTCAAATGCGACCTGAACAAACTATATAGCCGCTAATTTCGCTGATTGCCGCTGATTGAAACAGTGCCTCTCAGCAAAATCTGTGGCCAAAATAACAAAGACTAAAAAGAAAATACTACCCAAATACTGCCACTGATTGCACTGATTATTTTTTTCTCTCTGTGAAATCTGTGACTTAAATAAATGCCCATGCTACTCCTTACACCTGAACACTGGAAAGACTACGAACTGCTGGATTGCGGAGATTTCGAAAAGCTGGAACGCTTTGGAAAATTCGTATTACGCAGACCTGAGCCGCAAGCTGTGTGGGGCAAAGTGTGGAGCGAGAAAGAATGGCAACAGCAAACCGATATTACTTTTATTGCCAAAAGCAGTCAGGCCGGTGAGTGGAAGAAAAAAACACCTTCGCCTGAAAACTGGCAGGTGCAATACAACTACAATAACCTGCAACTGAAATTTAAATTGGGACTTACCTCCTTTAAACACGTAGGGCTTTTTCCTGAGCAAGCCGCCAATTGGGATTACATTTACTCCGCCATTAAGGGCATGAAAATACCACAACCCAAGGTGCTCAATTTATTTGCGTACACGGGTGCCTCTTCTTTAGCCGCTAAAGCTGCAGGAGCCGATGTGGTGCACGTGGATAGTGTGAAGCAGGTGGTGAGCTGGGCACGCGAGAACATGGAACTGAGTGGCCTCGATAACATTCGCTGGACAGTGGAAGATGCGGCCAAGTTTGTGGAGCGGGAAGTAAAACGCGGTAAAAAATACAACGGCATTATTCTGGACCCGCCTGCTTATGGCATTGGTGCCAAGGGCGAACGCTGGAAACTGGAAGACATGATTAATGGCTTAATGGCCGACCTGGCCCAACTGCTGGATAAAGACAACCATTTCTTTTTAATCAACACTTACTCCTTGGGTTTTTCTTCGCTTATTCTC
>DATGWX010000434.1:0-2895 GCA_035299275.1 Bacteroidia bacterium | reverse complement strand
GCTGTATCACTGGCTGATTTTGATACCAGCATTATTGTAGCTGACTTTTTCTTCGCCTCCTGCCCTGATATTTGTCCTAAACTCAACCGTAACCTCAGTAAAGTGGTGGAGAAAACAGCAGCCATGCCCAATGTGAAGTATATCTCCCACACTGTTGATCCCGAAAATGACTCTGTGCCGGTACTGGCTGAATATGCAGCACGTTTAAAGGCTGACCCCAGCCGTTGGCATTTTGTAACAGGCAGCAAACAATCACTCTATGAAATAGCTGAAAAAGGTTATCTGGTTCCTGTAACTGCTGAAGACACCACCATTGACCATACCCAAAACCTGATTTTAATAGACCCATGGAGAAGAATCCGCGGATATTACGATGGACTCAACCCTAAGGAAGTAGAAAAACTTATTGACGAGATTAAGGTTTTACAGGTAGAAATTCATGAACGAAATACACTCAAAAAATAATGATAAACTGGTCTTCAGATTTGTACTGGGGATTTCCATTGCAGTTTTTGCCTTAGTAGTTAGCTTGAATCAAAAATTCATCCCTGCTCCCGAAACTACTCCTGAATTTGTGAAATTACTGCCCTTCCTTAATGCATGCATAAACGGCACTTGCAGTGTTTTGCTTTTGCTTTCCCTTTATTATATCAAGAAGAAACGCATTGACATCCACAAGCGTATCAACCTAACTGCTTTTGTACTCTCTTCCCTGTTTCTGGTGTCTTACGTCTTGTTTCACTTCTTCGCAAAAGAGACCAAATTTCCGGCTGACAATCCGGTAAGACCTGTGTATTTAATCATACTTATATCCCACATTATATTGGCGGCTTTGGTACTTCCATTGGTATTGCTCAGTTTTTACCACGGTTTGCAAAACAATGTAGCCACTCACCGTAAACTGGTGCGTTTCAGTTACCCCATCTGGTTGTATGTAACTATTACCGGAGTGATAGTTTACCTTATGATTTCTCCGTATTACCAATTTTAAACATAACTTTGCGCCATGAGATACAAAGTGGCTTTCCTCTTCCTGTTTCTGATGCAAACTTTGTCTTCACTTGCCCAGTGTCCCATGTGTAGGACAGCTGTGGAAACAGCCCGAAAGGGTTCCGATACCAAGGTAGGTGCAGGACTAAATGACGGAATACTGTATTTACTGGTTTTACCTTACCTGCTGGTGAGTGTCATCGGGTACATGTGGTACAAAAAGTCAAAGGCACACAAATCGAAATCTCAACAAGCATAAAAATGGGCAATCAACTTACTGAAAATAAATTACAGGCTATTGTTCAATGCAAATGCCCCAGATGCCGGAGCGGAAAAATGTTTTCACACCCCGTTACTGATTTAAAGAACTTCACTAACATGAACAAAAGTTGTGAGGTATGCGGATTAGAATTTGAAATTGAACCCGGCTTTTTCTGGGGTACCATGTATGTAAGTTACGCCATATCAGTTGCAACGGCCATTACATCTGCGGTTGCGCTGTACGTTTTACTCAATGACCCGGATACATGGGTATACATCACTACCATTGTGAGTATAATTGTGTTGCTCTCTCCCTTTTCTTACCGTTACTCTAGGGTGCTGATGATCTACAGTTTCTCTCCCATCAGATTCGATAAATCCAAAGCCAATGTGGCAAAAAAATAATGCCTCCTGAAAATTCAGAAGGCATTACCTGTGTATTAACTGCTTTTAGTTTTATTCCGCTTCTACCTTAGCACGGTGTCCTCCGGCTGTCATGGCTTTTTCACGTATTTTCAACTCTATTTCATCCGCCATTTCAGGGTTGTCGTGCAACATCTGTTTTACCGCATCACGGCCCTGACCGATTTTGGTTTCATTGTAGCTGAACCATGAACCTGATTTTTTGATGATTTCAAAATCAACTCCTAAGTCTACAATTTCTCCTACCTTAGAAATTCCTTCTCCGTACATGATGTCAAACTCTACCACGCGGAAAGGAGGAGCCACTTTATTTTTAGCCACCTTAACTTTGGTACGGTTACCCACCATATCGTTACCGTCTTTTAACTGACCTATTCTGCGAATATCCAAACGTACTGAAGCATAGAACTTGAGAGCATTACCACCGGTAGTAGTTTCTGGGTTACCAAACATTACCCCTATTTTTTCACGCAACTGGTTGATGAAAATACAAACACAATTGGTTTTGTTAATGGTACCCGTAAGCTTACGCAATGCCTGAGACATTAAACGTGCCTGCAAACCCATTTTAGAATCGCCCATGTCGCCTTCAATCTCGGCTTTTGGTACCAAGGCAGCAACAGAGTCAATTACTATGATATCAATAGCTCCGGAGCGAATGAGGTTATCGGCAATTTCCAGTGCCTGCTCACCGTCATCCGGTTGGGCAATAAGAAGGTTTTCGGTATCCACTCCTAATTTTTCTGCGTAGTTTTTATCAAAGGCGTGTTCCGCATCAATAAAGGCGGCCATGCCTCCGTTTTTTTGAGCCTGTGCAATAGCGTGAATGGCCAGGGTGGTTTTACCTGATGACTCCGGACCGTATATTTCTATAATACGCCCTTTAGGAAAACCCCCTATACCTAATGCAATATCCAGACTCAATGAACCCGTAGAAGAAGCTTCCACACCCTCTACTTTACTGTCGCTCATGCGCATTACTACGCCTTTTCCATAAGACTTCTCCAGCTTCTCAACGGTTAGCTGCAGTGCTTTAAGTTTTTCTTTATTATCGCTCATAACTTCTGTAATTAAATAATGTTCAAATTTAAAGAGGTCACTACGCCAAAACGTTACGTAGTGATTTCTTTTTTAGTATACTTTTCCACAACTACCTGGTTGCTACAAAAATTACTTCACCAGTTTGCCGCTCATGTTGAAGTAGAGTGTCATGCGGTCCTT
>DATGWX010000433.1:0-4945 GCA_035299275.1 Bacteroidia bacterium | reverse complement strand
CTGGCAATTTGATGTGGGGTAAATCTGGTCTTTTTCATAAATACTGTTTGATTTTAAAGTTAATAATTTTCTCTTTTCAAACAGTTCTGTTTTTGGGGTAGCTTACAAATAGTTCAGTAAAGATTTGATTTTTTTCGATTTCCATAAACTGTCACTTTCTATAAATTGATTGTCGATGTCAAATATTTTGGTTGTGTCCGATAGAATGTTTTTGATTATCAGTCTGTCAGAGCCGTGCCAAGAACCAGTTTTTAAAATTAGCCAATTGTCATACTTTCTTATTTGTTCATTTTTATCCCATTCTCGTCCGTAGTAGCCACCACTTTTAAAGTCTAAGGTGTCGCCATTAACGTCAATATATTTGTAATCAACATCGTATTGCCAAGAATGATGGTCAGCATTGTAAACTGATTCACAGATTAGTTTACCGCCTATATTCTGTTCTATTTGTACGGTTTCATATTCTGGTCCAAATCCAGCCCCGTCTTTGAAAAATTTAATTGAATAAATAATCATAAATACTGTTGTCAGTACAAGAATAATAAGTCCGATTTTTCTTTGAGTTTCCCCTTTCGTCTTAAGATACTTATACAGTAGATATGTCAATACTGATGGTATCGACAGCAATAACAAACAAAAAATTACAAAAATTATTACTATCAATATTCCCATTGTTTATGTGGTCGTCTTTATAATTACTGCCAACTTGTTTATATGCGAACCAAAGGTTCGTATACATTCCCAAATTGGAGATATATACGAACCTTTGGTTCGTTTATCTTAAAAAAAATAGTGATGGATTGTGCAGCCATTCCCGATAAATTTCAAGAAAAGTAATGGCTACAGAGCACAATTGCAAACGGGCGTAATTAAGGCCCAATGCAAAAAGGTCACGTTTAAAACAGCGGTAGTAAAGTCTTACACAAACCTGGGGTAGCGGCCCGGGTGGTGCTCGTGCATCAGATCGGTTACCAGCTCAAACAACTGCTCGGTATTTGATTTAGAGAAGTAGTCGCCATCGGTACCGTAAGCAGGGCGGTGGTCATTGGCCGTAAGTGTTCGAGGGGCGCTGTCTAACCAGCGGTAGCCTTCTTGTTTTTCCAATACCTGTTGGAGCATAAAGGCGCTGGCTCCTCCCTGTACATCCTCGTCTAAGAAAACAACCTTATTGGTTTTCTTCAGTGATTCCACAATGCAGTGGTTAAGGTCAAACGGCAACAAACTTTGCACATCAATCAGCTCACAGCTTATGCCGGCATCAGCCAGTTGTTTAATGGCTTCTTCAGCCACGCGCACGCAAGAGCCGTAGGTTACTATGGTTACATCAGTGCCTTCAATAAGTGTTTCAGGCACGCCCAGTGGCACGGTAAACTCGCCAATGTTATCGGGCATTTTTTCTTTTAAGCGGTACCCGTTCAGGCATTCAATAACTAAAGCCGGTTCATCGCTTTGCAAAAGGGTGTTGTAAAAGCCCGCTGCCTGAGTCATGTTACGCGGGGTGAGCACGTGCATACCCCGCAGGGAATTAATGATCATACCCATGGGCGAGCCCGAGTGCCATATACCTTCTAAGCGGTGTCCGCGGGTACGTACAATCAACGGGGCTTTTTGTCCGCCTTTGGTGCGGTATTGCAAGGTGGCTAAGTCATCGCTTAGCGGTTGAAGGCCGTAGAGTAAATAATCCAAATACTGTATTTCGGCAATGGGGCGCAGGCCGCGCATGGCAGCACCCAATCCCTGGCCAATGATGGTAAGTTCACGTATGCCCGTATCAAAAATTCGGCTCTCTCCGTATTTCTCCTGCATGCCGGCAAACCCTTGGTTTACGTCACCAATTTTTCCTACGTCTTCGCCAAAGGCATACACACGCGGGTCGCGGGCAAGGGCAGCATCAAAGCAAGCTTGCACCACTTCGCGTCCGTCAACGGTTTTACTTTCTTCACCGTACACGGGTTTAACCTCTGTAACACTAAGTGCCGATTGTGGTGATTGGCTGTAGAGGTAACTGCTGTAACGCTCCTTGTTCACCGAGAGGAAATTATTTTTGTACTGTATAAGGTTGTCGCGTTGTGCGGAGGTTTCTCCGTAAGTCAGGCGCAGCACCGCGTTAACGGCCACCGCAATATCTTTACGAATGGGTTCAGCAATTTTGCGCAGCGTGTTGCTGTGTTGCATTACAGCCTCAGCCTGTGCACTGGAAGCAGCTACCTGTTCCAGGTATCCGCAGGCTTCGGCCACGTCTTGTTTTATAGGGCTCAGGTAAGCTTCCCAGGCTTCTTTTTTGGCTACGTTTACCGCAATTTTGGCGTCTTCTTCCAACTTGTTCAGTTCCTCTTCCGTGGCCAAAGATTTCTCTGTGATCCAGTGCCTGAATTTAAGTACACAATCGTGGTCGAGTTCCCATTGCAAACGCTCTTTGCTTTTGTAACGTTCATGCGAGCCCGAAGTAGAGTGCCCCTGGGGTTGGGTTAATTGCACCACGTGAATAATGGCCGGAATATGTTTTTCGCGGGCCTGTTTGGCTGCGTCTTCGTAAACGCGCACCAGCTCAGGGTAATCCCAGCCGTTTACGCGGTACATGTTAAAGCCGTCTCCGTTTTCATCCAGGGCATACCCTTTCAGAATTTCAGAGAGGTTTTGTTTGGTGGTTTGGTATTTGGCGTGAACGGAAATACCGTATTCATCGTCCCATATAGAAACCACCATAGGTATTTTAAGTACACCGGCCGCGTTGAGTGATTCAAAAAAGTGCCCTTCGGAAGAAGAAGCATTGCCGATGGTACCCCAGGCAATTTCGTTGCCGTTGTCGGAAAACTGATTTTCACCAATGAGTGAGGCATTGTCGCGGTAATATTTAGAGGCATGAGCCAAACCCACCAAACGCAACATTTGTCCGGCTGTGGGCGATATATCGGCTGAGGAATTTTTAAGGTTTTTGAGGTCTTTCCAACTGCCGTCAGCATTAATGGTGCGGGTTGAAAAATGCCCGTTCATCATGCGCCCGGCCGAGGCAGGTTCAGCTGCTACATCGGTATTGGCATACAGCTGCGCAAAAAATTCCTGGGTGCTGTGCAGGCCCGAAGCCATCATAAACGTTTGGTCGCGGTAGTAGCCTGAGCGGAAGTCTCCGGCACGGAAAGCCTTGGCCATAGCCACCTGCGGCAGCTCTTTTCCATCGCCAAAAATTCCGAATTTGGCCTTGCCCGTAAGCACCTCTTTTCGGCCCAACAGACTGGCCTGTCGGCTTTCATAACAAATGCGGTAATCTTCCAGCACGGCAGTTTTAAACTGCTCAATAGTTAGGTTCTGTGTTTCCGTTGCACTCATGGGCACTGCTTTTAAAGGTCCAAAAATACGGGTATCTGAGGTATTGAGGAAATGATTTTTATGGTTTGCTTTTTGCCTGAGCAGCCTTTACATTTGTGTTTTGGTATCATTGGAACAATTATTGTTTAATTTGACCTAACAAAAAATTTAAAACATATACATGATGAAAAAGTTATTCCTTTCAGCCGTTTTTGCAGTAGCAGCCAGCTTTGCGTCAATGGCCCAAACGACTCCTACCGTTCAGCCGGCAGTTGAAAACAAAAACCAGGCTGAGATTCAGTTCGAAGTGGAAACCCACGACTTTGGTACTTTCAAAGAAGGTGTGATGGCTACTTACGAGTTCAAATTCAAAAACGTAGGTAAAGAGCCGTTGATTCTCACCAACGTTTCAGCATCTTGTGGTTGCACCACCCCTGAGTGGCCGAAAGAACCCATCAAGCCGGGCCAAACAGCCGTAATTAAAGCCGTTTACAACTCTACCGGCCGTCCGGGTACATTTGTTAAAAACATTACCGTACAATCCAATGCTAAAACAGCGATGAAAATGCTTACCATTAAAGGTAATGTAGAGTCGCCTAACGCTCAACCTGCCTCACCGGTAGTTGTTCCACAGCACTAAGATTAAAGTTACACATACTTAAAAAGTCCCCTTTGCTCAGCAGAGGGGATTTTTTTATGCTTTCCACTACAATTTTTTGGACTGTTTTATCAGACGAGGTATACTTGTATCAATCATTTATATCTTTATATGAAACACCTTCGCCTGTTCATTTTTTTCTCAGGGATTGCCTTTCTCTCCTCCTGTTCCATGCGTGTTCATACACAGATTACCAGTCTCGCACCGCGCGGTACACAGGTGGATACTTCCGTTACTGTTTTTCATTTAAAGGATATGGCCCCGCCCGATGCGCAGGTATTGGGGTTGGTAACCATTACCGATCCGGGTTTTGCTACCCGTTGCCAGTATGAAGTGGTAGTGGAACTGGCACGCAAGGAAGCGCGTAAAGCAGGGGCCAATGCACTCAAAATATTTCATCATGTGGAGCCTTTACCCATGGGAGGTTCTTGTCATGAAATAAGTGCCCGCTTACTTTTACTCTCTTCTGCACCCAAAGACTCAGCAGAACGTGCATCACATTATCTGGCTCAGCAAAAGCTCCCGCCCGATACCATGGTGTACAATGGGGGGCTGATGCCCAATGTGTATTTCAGGGGTGAAGAGTGTAATATAGCAAATTTGCGCACCATATATAAAGCCACCGACTCACAAGAAGCCCTCCGTAAACTCAATGGTTCAAGGTTTTGGAATGGGGTTTCGATGGTGCTTAGTTTTTCGGGTGGTTTTGGCATAGGCTATTCAGTACAAGGAGCCAGACACTACTGGTCAAAAGTAGATCAATCGTTAATGTTGGGAAGTTTAGGGGCGATTACACTTGGTTTTGTTACTCAACTTAAGGCCAACAACAAATTGCGTAAATCAATATCTGCGTTTAATGCAAAGGTAAAAACAGGAGGTTTATCATTAAGACTTTTACCATGTGAACGTGGTGCACGCTTGGGCGTTGCCTATCGGTTTTAGCAGGTTATTTTAAGGGAATGGGTGCGGTCATTTCCTGCT
>DATGWX010000432.1:0-3915 GCA_035299275.1 Bacteroidia bacterium | reverse complement strand
AGGCATATAGGCGGCTGTTGTATCCATCGGTACTGAAATAAGCAGCGCGACCAATAAATGTAAGAGCTCCTCTGAGTGGTTTATACTGCACATCCTGAATAAACACCGTACCTTTTTCAGTGCTTGTTACAGGTGTTTGGTATTCGCTGAATTCGACCCGGTTTTTTAAAGTAAAGGAGGGTGACACTTTATAACTGATTTGATAGCGGTAAGTATACCTGCGGTGCACTACGAGATAATCGCTTACGGTTTCATTACCGGTAGCGTTTTTCTCTTTGTTATCATTGCGGAAACGCCAGTACATCTGAACGGTTCGGGAAGGCGCGTAATTCAACTCAGCCATGTAGTCATATCCTCGTGAAGGTGCATCTACCAGATACTTGAGCCAAGGGGAGGAATACACATCGGTATACGCATTGATAGTCCATTTGGGAACTGGCCGTACCGAGATACCCATGTAAAAACCCTGTTCATTGATGTTGCGGGAGTTTTCGCCAAACGCACTGCTGTAGGTGGTGTGGTAATCTTTAGCAAAATTACGGTACACTATGCTCACATCAACTTTTGGATGCAGTGAGGCCAGCAAACCATGCGTAGTAGCCATAGCACCATTGCTACTACGACTTACTTCACCAAATAAAGTAAGGTTGCGGTAATACCAGGTGTAGTCCATGCCTGTATTCAGCAAACTTTTTCCTGAAAATTCATAGCGGTTGTATGGTTTATCATCGCGTTGAAAAGCCTGGTCGTAGGTAGTGTGCACTGCTGTTAAGCCAAGTTGAAAGTTGGGAAGCTTGTAGCGTAAATGCCCGCCTGTTATGGTTTGTGTTACGGTTTGTTTGTCTTTAATTTCATTGGGAGTACGGTGAAATCCTGAAGAAATGATGGAAGTGAAAGCACTTTCGTCAGAAAAAATAGTGTCGGTGTTGGAAGCTATGTTGCCGTCAATTTTTTTGTGCGAGAGAAAGGTAGTGAACTCCATTTTTTTGTGAAGGGCATAAGTGAAAGCAGCTCCGCGCAAGAACTCGTTCTCGTTTACTGAACGGTAAGGCCGCAGTGATTGGTAATTACGTTTTACATTAAGCACAAAAGGACTTTTGCCAAAAGCCAAACCTGAACCAAACGTTAATCCCTGTCCGAAGGCAGCCTGAAAATCGCCCAGTGCTATGGACTTAAATTTTCCCACATCACGCACAAATAAATGGAAGGAATAAAAGTCGAATCCGTTTTTATTGTTGCCTTCGAAAAACTGTTCACCGGCATCTTTTTCGCCAATCAAGCCTGCGCTGAAACGTGTGCCATAAGCCATGTTGTATCTGAACAAGTGACGGTATGGCGAGCCTAGGTAATAGTTGGTGGCATCAGGGTCTTCTGCATTCGGCAGGGTATAGCCCCTTTGTGTTTGCAAGGTTTGCTGGTGCATCAAATAAACTTCCTGCCGCGATTGGGTGAATAGTTTTTTGAACGTGAGTTTTTCCGTCATCCAATCACCATTTACGGTGGCAAAAAGCAACAAATCCTGAATAACCTGTGGTGTAAATCCTTCAATTACCTGCAACTCATACACAGATAATAAATCGCCATAAGTTAACCGATGTAACAACAGGTTATTGATTTGCAATTCGGTTAAAAAGCCCAGTTGTTGCAACTGTTCTTTTCCGGCTTTATTGAGGTTAATGGGGTTGCGGTAGAAATAGAGCAGCTGGTCTTGTAAGTCGGTGTAATCAATATTGGACTCTTCGTTCTCAATCAACCGCTCCAGAAAATCCTGCACCACCCGTTCGTCTTCTTCACGTGCGGGTTTATTTTGTGCCCAAACAGGAGTGATGGAAGTAACTGACAGCAGCAGGATTAGAAGAAGAGTATTTTTCAGTCGAAACATCTGACTCATTTTTTCTTCTTTGCCCACCGATAGCTAATAGCGGCATGAGGCGAAACACCTAAAACGGGTTGTACGCTGGCTGCAATATCAACCTCTAAAGGCCCTCTGTTATAGCCCACACCCATGGTTACGGTATTGGGGGTGCTGTAATATCCGGCTCTTATGTGTAGTTTGGAGTGTGCCTTGTATTCGGCTCCCAGTTTAATGCTCGCATCAGTCTCCATTTCTTTTTGCGTTTCCACGCACAGGGTTATTTTATCGGAGGGGAAATAAGCCAATCCGATTTTGCCCACAGTAGGCAGCGATTGATTATAAGGCTCACCTAATTTTTGCAGGGTAGGGTTGCTTAGGTGAAAACCGGTGTGCAGTTGTTTACTTACTTTATATATAACACCTGCTTCAATGGCCGCTACTCCGGCTGAGCTATATTCTGATATGCGCACAAGCTGGTAGTTCATTTGAAAGCCGAAGGAGAATTTTTCAGTAAACGCCCTGCCGAAACTCAGTCCGAATTTTTGTTCATGGTAAGCCGTGTAACCAAACTGATTGATGTTGATACCGAATGTGCCGAATTTAGTGGGCAATGCCGCTGCAACGCTCCCAAAGTTGAGGTTACTGAGTCGGAAACGGTTTTCGAGGTAAGTTCCCGCGGTGGTTTGTTTGATAAAGCCCAAGCCGGCCTGGTTGTTTTGTACGCTCCATAAATCGCTGAAGGTGACAGTAGTATTGCCCATTCCCCAGCCTTTGGCACCCACAGGGCGGTAAAAGTCAAGAGCCAAAGCCTTTGGCCCAAGCAGCACGGATGCACTTGTTATACACAGGGTGAACAGAATCCTTGTCAGTAGCTTCATGGCTGTAAATTAAGCGAATACATATGAATATTGTATGAATTATTTGCTTTTCAATTATGGTTCAACCCATTGAAAAATCAAAATCCTTTAAAAATTAAGAGTAAATCGTATTTTTGCCGTCCTTAAAACGGAACCTAAACATTAAAATAGATTATATGGAAAATGTTCTTTACCTGATTCCCGCACTGGGAGTAGTTGGATTACTTGTCATGGCAATTAAATCGGCCTGGGTATCAAAGCAGGATGCAGGCGATGCAAAAATGACAGAACTGGCCGGGTATATAGCCGATGGTGCTATGGCCTTTTTGAAAGCAGAGTGGAAAGTGCTCAGCATTTTCGTGGCTATTGCGGCTGCTTTATTAGCCTACTCGGGCACAATACATGAAGTTAACGGAAAACCTATTCACTCCAGTTGGATAATTTCCATCTCTTTTATTATAGGTGCAGTATTTTCTGCCACCGCAGGATACATCGGTATGAAAGTGGCCACTAAAGCTAACGTTCGTACCACGCAAGCTGCCCGCACCAGTTTAAAACAAGCCTTAAAGGTGTCGTTTACCGGTGGTACTGTTATGGGATTGGGTGTAGCCGGATTGGCGGTATTGGGTTTAGGAGGTTTATTCATTGCCTTCTTGTCCATCTTTGCTGATTTAGGTCCTGATACGGTTAAAACAGCTATCGAAGTATTGACGGGTTTCTCTCTGGGAGCTGAGTCAATCGCTTTGTTTGCCCGTGTAGGTGGCGGTATTTATACCAAAGCTGCTGACGTAGGTGCTGACTTAGTAGGAAAAGTTGAAGCCGGTATTCCTGAAGATGACGTGCGTAATCCCGCTACTATTGCCGATAACGTAGGTGATAACGTGGGTGACGTGGCCGGTATGGGTGCCGACTTATTCGGTTCGTATGTGGCTACCATTTTGGCTACCATGGTACTCGGTCAGGAAATTTCTGTTGAAGATAACTTCGGTGGAATGTCTCCTATCTTGTTGCCTATGCTCATCTGCGGTTTGGGAATTATCTTCTCTATTGTAGGTACCTGGTTTGTGACCATTAAAGATGATAAATCAAATGTACAAAATGCCTTAAATCTGGGTAACTGGGCTTCTATGGGATTAACCGTTGTAGCTTCTTACTTTGTTGTAATGTGGATGTTACCTGAAACATTGAACCTTCGTGGATATG
>DATGWX010000431.1:0-1767 GCA_035299275.1 Bacteroidia bacterium | reverse complement strand
TTTAGTGGCAATTATACCTACGTGCTGTATGCTGTCGTCGGCAATTACAGCTTCAATCATGGGGTCAATAACGTTAATTACCGGTATTACGCCTTTAAACTTATCGCGAAGCACTTCGTAGGCGGCGGCAGAGGCCGTGTTGCAGGCAATAACTATGGCCTTGCAGCCTTTTTCGTGCAGCAAAAAATCGGTGATTTTAACTGCGTAGCTTTGCACCAGCTCGCGGCTTTTATCGCCGTAAGGCATGTGTGCCGTGTCGCCAAAATATATCAGTTGTTCGTTGGGCAACAGTTTAGAAACAGCATTGGCGACCGTTAAGCCGCCAATGCCTGAATCGAATATTCCGATTGCTTTATTTCTTTCCTGTTTCAAGGAACGGGTTATTTAGGTGATGTAGTAGTACCGGCTGCAGGTGCAGTAATACCCAGTTTTTTCATTACCAGGTCGGTAATATCATTTGTTTTATCGGGGAAGTAAGCTACCGCGCCTGAAGCCACATCAATAACATAGGTAAAACCGTTACCTTCAGCTACTTCTTTTACAGCTTTCAGGTACTTGTCATTAATAGGCTTCATTTTATCCTGTTGTGCTTTTTGCAGGTCGGTGTTCACCTTTTCTTCAAAAGCGCTTATACGCTGTTGCAGCTGCTGTAACTCCTGAATTTTAGTTTCCAGAATAGCATCAGGCGTGCCGGGTGTATTTGATAAGTCCTGTAATTCTTTCTGCTTCTTGTCATAATCCTGATACATACCTTCCAGTACTTTGGTGTAGGTATCTTTCTGCTTCTGAATTTCATCCTGCATAGTCTTAAACTCAGGCATTACCGAAACAATGTCTACAGAGTTCAGGTGTCCTAATTTTTGCTGGGCCTGTGCTGTTCCCATTACAAACAGGGCTACCACTAATGCTAAAATTGATTTGTTCATCGTTGTGTTTATTTAAATTGAATTATTTACTGTCCTATTCCCATTTTCTTTTTTACCAGCCCGGTAATATCGCCGCTTGCGGGCGGGTAATACACTACTGAACCGGTTGCAATATCGAAAATGTAGGTATATCCGTTTTCTTTCGAAACAGCTTCTACAATTTTCAGGTATTTATCGTTCAGCGGCTTCAATAGTTTGGCCTGTAGCTTTTGCAGGTCAAAGTCCATTTGTTCTTCGTAGGCTACTATGGCCTTTTGCAGGCTGTCCAGCTCTATCATCTTCTCTTCGCGCACGGCTTCCATTAAAGCCGGGGCTATTTCCTGCAATTCCTTTTGCCGGGTTTCAAAGCTTTTATACATACCACCCAAACGCGTTTCCTGGTCCTTGCGCTTTTTCTCCAGCGCATTCATCAGTTGCTTGTATTCGGGCATGGCATTCAAAATTTCCTTTGAATCGATATGCCCGTACTTTTGCTGCGCATTACCCTGCTGACAACACATTACAAAGAACGCTATAAGTAATAGGGTGTTTCTCATTGTCAGGGGCGCAAATATATGTTTTTAGCCGGATTGCCCTTTGGCGCTTACTTGCCGGTAATACCTAAAGCCGACAGAATTTCATCGCTTTTGTTGTACTTATCGCTGGCATACAACATAGTAGGGCCGCTGCTGCGGTCGAAAATAAAGTCGAGCGCCTTGGCGGTGCAATACTTCTGTATTTCGTTGTAAATCTTATCCTGTATGGGCTTAATCAGTTCCTGGCGTTTGGTAAACAACTCGCCACTGGGGCCGAATTTATCTTTCTGAAACTGCTTTACTTCTTTCTCCTTAGCCTCAATCTC
>DATGWX010000430.1:0-6899 GCA_035299275.1 Bacteroidia bacterium | reverse complement strand
ACAGGTGCAGTTCCACCGCAGTTCCCAAATCATACACGGTATAGTGGTAAGCCGGCAGGTTTTCGTCTAAACGGTAAGTCTCCTTGCTCAGGTCAAACTCTTCTTCCGTAAATTCATTGTTCTGCATTTTTAACCTGCGTTTACCTTCGGCCTGTACCAGGTAGTGCATGGTTTGCGGCCAATTGCTGTAGTCTTTACCGGCATTGGCGCGTTGGGCATCGGCCACAAACAGGGTGAGTAAAGAGTCGGCTTTCTTGTAGGTACTCATTTGCCCGAAAGAGGGAGCGATAATGCGCACCTGGTTGTTTCCTTCCAGACGAACGATTAAGGTATCGCGCATGGTTTTGGGTTCATCTTCTGCCTGAGCAGTAAAGGCGCTTAGAAAAGTAAGGGCAATAATGAGCCTGCATGTGTTAAACATGTTTTTCATGGGTATGTTATTTAAGGGTTAGTAAATTAAAAGTTTTTTCGAAACTGAACGGGTGTTGGCTGGCTACCGGGTGATTGTGCCGCGGTAGAATATAAGTTGAACCTGAACGAGAATTTTTGTTTGCCTGTGGTAGTTTGTTGCACAACTACGGGTGCGTTTAGCGGGGTATCGTCAAAGTCCACCTCGGTGAAACGGATTTTCTTTTGCGGCACTACGGGAGCTGATGCCAAAAGTAAGGTGGTGGTATCTACTGCAACAACTACTTCTTCCGGTTGGTGAACAGGAGCAGGAGCAACAGCCAGTTGTACCGCAGGCGAAACCTGTTTTGTTCTTTTGGTGCGTATTTGTTTTACAGCAACTACCGGGGTTTCTGTAATCTGAACAGGAGCAGCAATTACTGCAGTATGTTGCAAACGACCTGCATAGTGTTGTGTATTAAAATCAACAGAGGTAGTATCGGGTTGCACTAAAACAAGCAGTGCAATGGTAGCGGCAATACCTGCAGGAATAAAATACAGCCACTTACTTTGTTTCTTTTCAGCAGGTGCAGCGGTCATCAACAACTCGAACTTGGATGACATGGAAGGAGCATAACCCTCAGGCAAGGTGTCGAGGCTGTTAAGCTTTTGCTGGATGATATTATTTTCCAAGAGTTCCATACATTTCTTTGTCATTAATTGAAATCAAATCTTTTAAGCGGGCCTTTGCTTTCATGTACTGTGTTTTGCTGGTGCTCTCCTGTATGTTGAGCAACTCTGCAATCTCTTTGTGCGAGTACCCTTCCACCACAAACAGGTTGAGCACTGTGCGGTAACCTTCGGGCAATTGCAATATGAGCCGGTACAAATCTTCAGCAGCCATTTGTTGCAGTACATCACTTTGATCGGGCAGTTCGTGCACGGTTTCTTCCGGCATCAGGTAAAAGTTATTCTTCTTGCGCAACTCCATCAGCGATTCGTTCACCATCACTTTTCTCACCCACATAAACAGGCTGTGCTCACCGGTGTAATTAAACGTATGCATCTGTTGAAAAACTTTCATCATGCCCCGCATCAAACAATCTTCTGCTTCGGCTGTGTTAACCACATAACGCTGACATACTCTGAACATGGGAGCATACAGGCTTTCGAACAGGTGTTTTTGCGCGGCCCGGTCGCCCTTTTTGCATTGTTCAATCTGATGTTGGTTAAATGGTTTCATTGCCTTTCAACTGCTAAAATGCAAAGGTGCAGGTAAAAGTTGCCCGGCCACAAAATATTTATGTAAACCACTGTTTTTCTGTATTTTATTTTTGTCTTTGAAGAAACTAACTAACAAAACTTAGCTTTGAAGCATGACCAAAGCGACTGAACTAAATTTCGAATTTTACTTTACCCGCGGGCTTACCTATGCAGAATATTATTACGGACACGTGGCCAAAATTGCTGCAGAGCACTTACTGCCTGAAGAGGAACAAGACCACTACCTGCATTACATTGAACTCAACCTGCACCGCGTAAACCGATTGAATACCACCTTTAAGCCCGATACTGAATTAACTGCAATTGTTGAAGGGTTGAAGCAACCGTTGCGCTGGTTAATTATCAGTGAATACTGGTGCGGAGATGCGGCACAGAATGTTCCGGTGCTGGCGGCTATTGCGCGGGCATCTAAAGGAAAAATAGATTTGCGACTTGTTTTCAGAGATGAAAACCTTGAGTTGATGGATGCCTTTTTAACCAACGGCACCCGAAGCATCCCGAAGCTGATTCAGTTGAATGAAGCCTGGGAGGTGATGAATACCTGGACCTGGGGCCCTCGGCCTGCAACGGCTCAACAATTGGTAAAAACCTTGCGGTCCAATCCTGAAACGTTGCCCTCTTATGCCAAGGATTTACATTTGTGGTATGCTAAAAACCGTTCTGAAGAATTGGTAAAAGAAATTACTGAGCTGTTGAAAATTTGAGCAACAAATACCTTTTCTCTAAATCGCAATAAAGAATCTACTTGCCCTGAACCAGTAACTTAATCACACGGATGAAATCACCATTTATTATGGTGCAGGCATACACTCCGTTGGGCAAATTGTGCAACGGTAACTGAAGGGTTTGCTGCTGTCCCGCTCTTGTATCAAAAGTGTAATGTGCGATTTCTTTCCCTGTTACATCAGTAAGTTTAACCACAACCTTTGCTGTGTTGCTCACCAATTGCAGGTCACAGCTATTGTGTGTTGGGTTGGGATAAAGTAACACCGGTGTTGTGCCCGGTGAAACCAGACCACTGGTATTGGTGAAGGTAATTTCCCACAAAGCCGGTTGCATTGTTGAGTCGTAGTGATTTTCGATTACATACATTGATTTACCTACTAATTCTGCATCAGTAGGGGCACGGAAACCGCTAACAATTCGGGTAGTATGTACCTGAAAATTATCTGAGGCGGCATGATATTGTAGCTGCAAGTGACAAAGGTCTTCACTCGGGTCAAGAAACGGACCTGAATAGTTTTCGGGAAAAAACACTTTTGTTGAATCTGTATTACCTTTGGTATAGCTTAACATAAATGCGTCTCCCTTAAACGGGTTATCAAGTTCCTGCTTGTTGTCAAATACCAAACCCAAGGGAGAGCGATGGGCCGTAAAACTTCGAATGCCTTTTCCTTCATCACTGGCATCATGTATGGCACCGGTGCTGTCTTTGAAACGATCAGCATCCGGACCCAGATTTTCCACAGGATATTCAAACACTAAGGCTGCCGGTGGTGGTGGGAACGTAGAGTCATTTTGAAAAATACCCAACTGCCTGCCCCAGCTGTTTTTGGGTAACAGTTTGTCGGTAGTAATATTATATCCCGGAAACTGCATGACATTTACCGTTTCACCCATTACCCAGGGAAAACCATAGTGTCTGCCTGCCCGCAGCCAGTTCATCTCTTCGTTGTGGTCGCGGTCGCCAGAGTTTTCTAACGCAAACAAGTTTCCACTGACATCGTAGGCCATATCAAAATAATTTCTGGCACCCGAAGCGTACAAAAAACCGCTTTGTGCCAACCATAAAGAATCGTTTTTTAGCTGTAGGTTGTTTGCACTCACGGGAACTCTGAGCACAACTGTAGTGAGAGGCAAATTGCGCAATCCCGGAAACTGACCGTAACGGTTTTGCACTTCTCCGTGGTCTCCCCTTGAACCGATACAAAACAAAATGCTGTCTCCATTAGGGTTCAATACTGTACCGCTCAGCAAATGGTCAAACCGATCGGCAGTGGGAAGTGAGTCGGTATAAGCCACTGTAGTCCATGTGCGGTTACCTGTGTTATTCAGCTTACCTTTTACTACTTTGCAAATGGTGTAGGGTGTGTAATTGCCGATATTGCCACTCAGATAAAGCGTACTATCACTAAACACCATTCCCATAAGGTAATCAACGCCATGATCTGAGGCAGTATAAACCAACGAGTCTTTGTAAGTATTACCCGATGCAACAATGCGGTAAATATTACCTTCTGCGGTGTTGTAATGCAGGAAGCCCGTGGTGCTGTCAAAAGCCACACGAACTGCATTGGTTTTAACAGTAAGTATCTTTTTAATTTCTATCCCACTAACCAGGGCAGTGGGTTGCTGCGCAAAAAGCGCGAGGCAAAACAGAGTGAGCAGTAAACTGAAAACGTGCTTTTTCATAACACAAGGTAATCCCATTTGTGAAATAAAAAAAGTGTGTGTCGCTCAGCTTTTATGTTTCCATAAAAACTTTGTTCACTTGGAGAGTGCTTTGTCTATCAAATTTTGTGTCGCCTCCCACAAGTGTTGTTGTGCTATTTTATCATGGGATAATGCAATTGAGGCAATGGGTTTTTTATCCTTAAAGTACAAGCCGTTGTATTGAGCCGCTTCATGTGCTGTAGCTAGCCAGATGATGGTCTCTGCTCCTTTTTCAGGTGTGCGCATGAGCCAACCGAATTGCCGGAATGCTATACCCAGCAGGCCATCCACTCCGTTACCAAAATTGGTGTTCACACCACCCGGATGCATGGCATTTACGGTGATGTGGGTTCCTTTAAGTTCTTCAGCCAAGTGGTACGTGAACATGATGTTGTAGAGTTTGCTGTTGCTGTAGGCCAGTATGCCGCTGTATTTTTTCTCCAGATTCAAATCACCCCAATTCAGTTTGCCCAATTTTGATGCTTCACTGGCCACATTAACAATACGTGCTTCTGGAGCATTTTTTAATAAAGGCAACAGTAAATTGGTCAACTGAAAATATGCCAGGTGATTGATAGCAAGGGTGAGTTCATATCCGTCAACGGAGGTATGTCTTTCCGCAATGTAAGCACCCGCGTTGTTGATGAGCACATCTATCTTAGTAAAGCTCTTGGTGATTTCTTCGGCTAAAGTTTTTACTGCTTTAACCGATGATAAATCACACAAAAATAAATGCAGTGAGGCTTGCGGGTAAAGCGATTGAAGTTCCTTTAACGTAAGTTCACCTTTCTCTTGGTTACGGCAAACCAGAATAACTTCATATCCTTTCTGAGCTAATGCTTTCGCGGTTACTTTTCCCATGCCGCTACTCGCACCGGTTACAATGGCTGTTTTCACTTTTTAACCATCTTAAAAGCGTGTGTCCATTGGTTGCGGATAAAACCCGGAATGCACCACAATATGCACAACGGTTCAATGGCACGGGCGGCTTCCATCATGCCCATGTCTTCTGTTTCCCAACCGAACTTAGTTAGTATTTCTGTTACGCTTTGTTTGGCTGCTGCATCATTGCCACAGATGAACATGGAAGGTGTGCCGTCAGCAAAATTAGGGTTCACCATAAAAGGGTTGCCCACACAACTGAATGCTTTTACAAACATGGCTGAGGGGGCTATCTTTTGTAAACGCTCCATCAGTGATTCATTGTAATCAGTAAAAAAAGGCAACACACCGTTTACGGGAGCCTTAGTATGGTCAATGGGATTAGTAGCATCTATCACCACTTTGGAAGAGAGGTGAGGTGCTAGTTGTTTAACCAGATTTTCGGCAACATCGCCTTTGATGGCCAACACCACCAACTCACCAAATGCCGCAGCTTCTTCCATAGAACCAACTGAAGCATTCGTACCGTTCTGACTTACCCAGTCGTTTAATTTTGCGGCATCACGGGTGCCCAGTTTTACCTCATAACCGTGTTGAATAAATCCTTTGCCGAGTGTTTGGGCTACAATACCTGAGCCGATAATTCCTATTTTTTTCATGATATGGTATTAATTGAATAAGTACAAATATAGTTGCATCAGAAACTCCACCACACACTATCGGGGTAATGAGCGGAAACGGAAACGGTTTGCCCTATCATGGGAACAGTGAGCGTTACTTCATTTTCCTTCGCTGCTTTGGCTACCCGCTCCACCGATTCGTTCCAATCGTGTAAAGCTAAAGTAAATTTTCCCCAGTGCACAGGCATCAATACTTTGGCATTTAAATCTTTGGCCGCCTGTACCGTTTCCTCCGGCATCATGTGAATGTAAGGCCACCAGGCGTTGTATTGTCCGCATTCCAGAATAGCTAAATCAAAAGGACCATATTTCTCTCCGATTGTTTTAAAGTGGGTGTCATATCCGCTGTCACCACCAAGGTAAATGGTATGCTCCGGTGTTTGCACAATAAAAGATGACCACAGGGACTGCCCTCTTTTGAACCTGCGACCGGAAAAATGTCGGGCGGGTGCAGCGGTAAGTTGTATGGCCGAGGTAACTTTAATGCTGTCCCACCAGTCGAATTCCGTTATGCGGCTCTCCTCAATACCCCAATAGCTGAGGTGTTCACCCACTCCCAGTGAGGTATAAAATTGGTGTGCTTTATCTTTAAGCTGCAAAATGGTTTTGTAGTCTAAGTGATCGTAGTGGTCGTGCGTAATAATAACCACATCTATAAACGGAAAATCATCTATGCTGTATTCGTTACTGCCGGTATAACTTCTGGCAAAAAAAGACACGGGAGAGGCATTGCCGCTGAACACCGGGTCAATGAGTATGTTTTTTCCTTCTATTTTTAAGAAGTAAGACGAGTGGCCAAACCAAACAATTTGCGGAGTTGTATCACTCAGGTTTTTTAAATCTGTTTTAACAAAGGGCACGGCCCCTGAAGGTTCCCTGTCTTTTGCATCAAATAAAAAGGCTTTAAGAATTTTCAGGGTATTGGCTCCTTCAGCCAAATCGGGGGTGTGAGATAAGTTCTGAAAACTGCCATCGCGGTAGTTAGGTGATTGTTTTATTCGTTCGAGTCTTTTACCTGTGGGCAAACGACCAAACTGTTGCTGGTTAAAAAACAGCAGAACTAAAAGTACAAGTACCGTTAAAATGGAAAAGAATATGATCATACGTTTTTTGCGTTGAGGCAACATGCTGCAAAAGTGGGTTAACTTAAACTGGCAAATACACCCAAAAAGGCCAAAAGTTTGTGCTGAAGGTTAAAGCGGGGTTCGGGTCGGTGAACGGGAAGGTTTACAG
>DATGWX010000429.1:0-1997 GCA_035299275.1 Bacteroidia bacterium | reverse complement strand
TGTTGTAAACCGAGCGGTACAGGTAACTCTTCAGCGAGCTGTTCACCTGAAGGGTGTCGCGCTTGGTCCATAATGTCACAAACAGATGTTGAACAACATCCTGCGCCTCATCGGCATCCTTCAATATGGTGGTAGCGTACCTCACTAGCTCTTCGCAATACGCATGAAACAACTGCTCAAAAGAACGGATGTCTCCTGCTTTAATTTGCTGAACAATATCTGTTTCCGATACCTGCATAACTGATAGGCTGCAAAAGTACGGTTACTGACTCAATGTTCTGCTATAAGACAACTGAGAATTCATTTACCCCTATGCAACTACAAAAAAAGCCGACTCAAATGAGCCGGCTTTCTGAATATTACAGAATCTTCTAATCTTAGTAACGGTATTGTTCAGCTTTGAACGGACCTTCTACTTTCACACCGATGTATTCAGCCTGATCAGCATCCAACTTGGTGAGTTTAGCACCAATGTGGTCAAGGTGTAAAGCCGCAACCTTTTCATCCAGGTGCTTAGGCAATACGTACACTTTGTTTTCGTAGCTGCTGGTGTTGGTCCACAGTTCAATTTGTGCGAGAGTTTGGTTCGAGAATGAGTTACTCATCACAAATGACGGGTGACCCATGGCGCAACCTAAGTTAACCAAACGTCCTTCAGCCAAAACGATGATTTCGTTTCCGTCTAAGTTGTATACGTCAACCTGTGGTTTGATGGTGTATTTGGTTGAACCGTAAGTGCCGTTTAACCAAGCCATGTCTATTTCATTATCAAAGTGACCGATGTTACACACGATAGATTTATCGCGCATGGCTTTAAAGTGACGGTCAGTAATAATACGCACGTTACCGGTAGCTGTTACAAAGATGTTGGCACGTTTGCAGGCCTCTTCCATAGTAACTACTTCAAATCCGTCCATTGCAGCTTGTAAAGCACAGATGGGATCAATTTCAGTAACCAATACACGTGCACCTGCACCGCGCAATGATTCTGCTGAACCTTTTCCTACGTCACCGTACCCGGCAACTACAGCTACTTTACCGGCCATCATAATATCGGTAGCTCTGCGGATAGCATCTACCAATGATTCTTTACAACCGTATTTGTTATCAAATTTAGATTTGGTAACAGAATCGTTTACGTTAATGGCAGGCATAACCAACGTACCTTTTTTCATGCGCTCATATAAGCGGTGAACTCCGGTAGTGGTTTCTTCTGAAAGTCCTTTAATATCTTTGGTTAACTCAGGGTAGCGGTCAAATACCATATTGGTTAAATCACCACCATCATCCAAAATCATGTTCAAAGGTTTGCCACCTTCAAAGGCGAACAGGGTTTGCTCAATACACCAGTCGAATTCCTCTTCGTTCTGACCCTTCCAGGCATAAACGGGAATACCGGCAGCAGCAATAGCTGCAGCAGCATGGTCCTGAGTTGAAAATATGTTACATGAACTCCAGGTTACTTCAGCACCTAAAGCTTTAAGGGTTTCAATCAATACAGCAGTTTGAATGGTCATGTGCAAACAGCCGGCAATACGTGCACCCTTTAAAGGTTGATTAGGACCATACTCCTTGCGGATGGCCATTAACCCGGGCATTTCTGCTTCAGCCAGTTTAATTTCTTTACGTCCCCACTCAGCGAGTGAGATGTCTTTTACCTTGTAGGGTAATTGTGTTTTTGCTTCTGTCATATTATTAAATAATGATAATCAATTTTTAAGGGCTGCAAATTTAGCTTTTACCCCTCTAAAAACAAAATGTTTAAGTAGATGAACAGCTAAGGGTCAAATCTGTTTTACCTTTGCACGAAATTTGAATACTCTCCCAACAGATTAATTTTAAATAATACAAAAATTTATGCCATATCCTGAAATGCTCGTTGCTCCCATGAGAGCAGAATTAACCAACGTAGGCTTCACCGAGCTGAAGACCCCTGAAGACGTTGAAAAGGTACTGAATGAAAAAGACGGAACAGCCTTGGTGGTGTTCAATTCCGT
>DATGWX010000428.1:0-11333 GCA_035299275.1 Bacteroidia bacterium | reverse complement strand
CAAGCAGCACCAGTGGCATTGCAAGGGGTGGCGCACAAAGTACTTTAAGTGGATTTATAAATGCGTTTGTAGCAAAATTCAACACAAATGGTGTGCTGCCTGTAAACTGGCTGAATGTCTCTGCTTCTGCTTTTGAAAACGCTGTTTTAGTTGAATGGAGCACAGCAACTGAAACAGATAACGACTTTTTTACAATTGAACACAGTATTGACGGAGAATCATTCAACAGGCTGGCAGATATTAACGGAGCCGGAAATTCCAATACTGCACAAACCTACCGCTATGCTCACAAGCACCCCGGTGCTGGCACTCACTATTACCGCATTCGTCAAACAGATTTTAACGGAACTTTTGACTATTCTACATTGGCAGTTGCAACAATGCATTTCAAAACAGAAGCTTTAGCATTGAATGGTTATGTAAAGAACAATCAATTGTTCCTTTTCACCAATAACCCTAATGATGATATTCAAGTAAGGGTTTTAATCAACATGAGTGGTCAGAATGTAACTGCAGTTACTTCTAATACTCCCGTATCAATATCGCATTTGCCACCCGGCATATACACCGCAGTAGTAAGTGTAAACGGCATTTCTTATTCCTATCGCTTCATTCTATAAGTAGTTTCATGCTTTTTTTCTAACTTGCGGCTTATCTTTATAACCGCATGAAAAAAATTACACTACCGCTCTTCGCTTTTTTTCTGTTACAACTGCTTTGCAGTTTCACGCTTAATAAATCGGCTTACATACTTTACACCTCCTCCGGTAAAAGTACCGCCTGGGAGAAGTTGCTCAAAGAAGCACAAAAAGCCGATGTTATTCTGTTTGGTGAGTTGCATAACAACCCCGTGTGCCACTGGTTACAGGCTGAACTGACTGCTGACTTATTCGAAACAAAAGGTACTGCCTTAAAACTGGGTGCTGAAATGCTGGAGGCCGATGACCAACTTGTGCTCAATGAATACTTGAGCGGACGCATGACTGAAAAAACGTTTAAAGACGAAGCCAAACTGTGGAACAATTACGCTACAGATTATAAACCACTCGTAGAATTTGCAAAGAAAAATAAGCTGGCTTTTATTGCCACCAATATACCCCGCAGGTACGCGAATTTAGTTTACAGCAAAGGCACTACAGCATTAGACAGTTTAGACACGGAAGCCCGCAGGTACATGGCTCCTTTGCCTTTTCCGTACGATGCGCAATTGAAAGTGTACAAAGAAATTTTCGAAGCAGCACAAGGGCACGGTGGAGAAAATCTGCCAAAATCACAAGCTATTAAAGATGCTACCATGGCCCACTTTATTGTCAAAAATCTGAAAGCGGGCGAACAACTTCTTCACTTTAACGGAGCCTACCACTCCAACCACCACCAGGGTATTGAGTGGTACTTAAAACAATACCGCCCCGATTTGAAAGTGCTCACCATTTCCAGCGTTGAATTAAAAAATGCGGAAGAATGGAACAAAGAAAATGACAGCCTTGCTGATTACATCATTGCCATTCCGGAGCGCATGACTAAAACGTATTAATCATCATGCAAAAAACACTGGCCATTATTCCTGCCCGCTATGCTTCCACCCGCTTTCCGGGCAAACCATTGATTGACATTGCGGGTAAAACCATGATTGAGCGTGTGTACCGGCAGGTTAAAAAGGCCGCAGCTGTGCAGGAAGTAATTGTAGCCACAGATGATGACCGCATTGCAGCCGTGGTGAAACATTTTGGCGGTTTGGTGGAGATGACCTCTGATCAACATCCCAGCGGCACCGACCGTTGTGCTGAAGTGGCTAACCGTTTTCGAGGACAATTCGATGTGGTCATTAATGTTCAGGGCGATGAACCTTTTATTAATCCGGAACAAATAAGTTTGTTGTGTGCCGCTTTTGAACAACCCGAAGTAACCATTGCTACCCTGTGCAAACAGATTACTGATGAAGAAACCCTGCATAACCCCAATGTGGTAAAAGTGGTAAAAAACGCACAAAACAAAGCCATGTATTTCAGCCGACAGGCCATTCCCTATTTGCGCAACCATCCTCAGCCGTGGTTTATGCAACACCTGCATTACAAACATCTGGGCATTTATGCCTTCCGTTTGAACACATTACTGGAATTGACCAAACTAAAACCTTCGGGTTTGGAACTGGCCGAATCACTGGAACAATTGAGGTGGCTGGAAAACGGTTACAGCATTGCCCTTCAGGAAACGCAACATGAAACATTGGCCATTGATTCACCGGCTGATTTGGAGTTTGTTGAAAAGTATTTGAAAAGCCTCGGATAATTTTTTTGGGCACGAGCGGCCTTTTCGCTACTTTTGAATCCCGTACAGTAACGTAGTGCAAAGCCGCACTACTTCTCTTGTAAATCCTTATGAAACAGTCCAAATACATCTTTGTTACTGGCGGGGTAACATCTTCCTTAGGTAAAGGAATCATTTCCGCTTCATTAGCCAAATTACTTCAGGCACGTGGTTATTCGGTAACCATTCAAAAGTTTGATCCCTACATTAACGTTGATCCGGGAACTTTAAACCCCTATGAACACGGAGAATGTTTTGTAACAGATGACGGTGCTGAGACAGATTTGGACTTAGGGCACTACGAGCGCTTTTTAAATGTACCAACCTCGCAGGCCAACAACGTAACCACCGGCCGTGTATACCAGTATGTGATTGAAAAAGAGCGCGAAGGTGCATTTTTAGGGAAAACCGTACAGGTAATTCCGCACATTACCGATGAAATAAAACGCAGAATGAAACTGCTGGGCGAAACCGGCAAGTTTGATATCATTATTACGGAGATTGGCGGTACGGTAGGTGATATTGAAGCCATTCCTTACATTGAAACAGTTCGTCAGTTAAAATGGGAACTGAAACAGGAAGATTGTATTGTAATTCACTTAACCCTGTTGCCTTACCTCAACACCTCCAAAGAATTAAAAACCAAACCTACCCAGCACTCCGTAAAAATGTTGCTGGAAATGGGTGTGCAGCCTGATATATTGGTGTGCCGTGCCGAACATCCCGTGGGCAAGGACCTGAAAAAGAAAATGGCCATGTTCTGTAACGTATCTCCGAGTTCAGTTATTGAAGCCCTGGATATGCCTACTATATATGATGTACCCATGGCCATGCTTAAAGAGAAGCTGGACAAAACCGTACTGAGCAAACTCAAACTTTCTACCAGCAAAGAACCTGATATGGACAGCTGGTTGGGCTTTTTAACCCGACTCAAAAATCCTAAGCATGAAGTGAAAATTGGTTTGGTGGGTAAATATGTAGAGCTACCTGATGCTTACAAATCTATAGCCGAAGCCTTTATACATGCCGGTGCTAACCGCGAGTGTAAAGTAAACCTGGAATACATCCACTCTGAATTAATTACCGATAGTAATGCCGAACACAAGTTGCAACACTTAGACGGCATTCTGGTTGCTCCCGGCTTTGGTGACCGAGGCATTGAAGGAAAAATATCGGCCATTAAATATGCACGCGAAAAGAAAATTCCGTTTTTCGGTATTTGTTTAGGCATGCAATGTGCAGTTATTGAGTTTGGCCGAAACATGCTGGGCTTTAAAGATGCCCACAGTACAGAAATGAATCCGAAAACCAAACATCCGGTAATTGATATGATGCCTGAGCAAAAAAACATTACGGCTAAAGGCGGCACCATGCGTTTGGGTTCTTACACCTGCGAACTTAAAAAAGATACCAAAGCTTACCGTGCATACGATAAACAGAAGGTACAGGAACGTCACCGCCACCGCTACGAGTTCAACAACAAATTCATGAAGGACTACGAAGCAAAAGGCATGATAGCTTCAGGTACTAACCCCGATACCAAGCTGGTGGAAATTGTAGAAGTGAAAGATCACCCGTATTTTGTTGCGGTACAATTTCATCCGGAGTACAAAAGCACGGTAGAAAATCCGCATCCGCTGTTTACCAAGTTTGTGAAAGCTGCTATTGAGTACAGCAAGTCGTAAGTAGTGGTTTAGGGGGAAACCACCGATAAGCCTGTAATTTATTGTCTTTTTAGAAACTTATTCCGATGAGCATGAGCCTTTTCCAATTGTAAGAATCAGCCTCGCTGCACTTCGTTTCAAAATTTAACACACTAATTTCACACTATCAAGCGCTTAGCTATTAGCTGACGGTTTGCTAATTGCCCACTCAACACTTACCTTTGCCGCTTCATTTACCAAGTAGTACACAAGTTCCATGGATCGTAATTCAATTATAGGACTCTCGCTCATTTTCGCCATTATTATAGGCTATGCCTGGATGAGTCAGCCCACAGAGGCTGAAATAAAACAGCTGCAACACCAACAGGATTCCGCCTTGAAAGCAGGTCTCATGCAAGACAGCCTGAGCAAGGTGCAAGCGATAGAGCAACAAAAAGAAAAACTCTTACTGGCCACTGATAGTAATGCCGCAGTCAACCGTTATGGTACTTTCGGAAAATTTGTAAACGGCAACAATGAATTTTATACGCTTGAAAACAAAGAGCTGATAGTGAAAATTTCCGCCAAAGGTGGTCGTGTACATTCAGTCACTTTAAAAAATTACAAACGAGCTGATAAGGTTACCCCCGTAACACTATTTGAAGGTACCGGCAATCAGTTTGACTATACCTTTACCACATTTGACGGTAAAATACTGAGTACCGAAGACCTGTACTTTACACCCGACCAGAAGAACGTAAATGTAACCGAGGGACAAAGCGGCAGCATTACCTTATCCATTCCCATCAGCGAAAAACAATCCATCAAACAAGTTTACAGCTTGCAGGGAGATGGTTTTGTAATGGGGTATGATTTACAACTGAACGGCATGCATGCCTTACTTGCCCCCGGAACAAAACACATTGTACTCAATTGGAAAAGCAGTACACCTTTTCAGGAAAAGAGTGTTCAGGCAGAACAACGCGCTTCTACTATTTATTATGAACAAACAGATGAAACCGTTGATTATTTAGCTGAAACCAAAGATGAAGAAAAGGCCCTGTCAACACCGGTAAAGTGGGTGAGTTTCAAACAACAGTTCTTTAACAGCACACTCATCAGCGATAAACCATTTGAACAGGTTACCATAGAAAGCCATGCCGACCAAAGCGGACGCTTTGTGAAGAAATATACCGCCTCGCTCGGTTTACCATTTGGCAATACCGGTAGTGAAAACTACAAGATGAAGTTTTTCTACGGGCCTAACCATTACAAAACATTAGAAGCACTCAACATCAATCTGGAAAAAATTATTCCGCTGGGATGGCTCATTTTCCGTTGGGTGAACAAATATATTGTTATTAACCTGTTCCATTTCCTCAGCCAGATTTTCAGCAACTACGGTATCATTATCCTGTTGATGACTGTTATCATCAAAATATTCCTGTTCCCTTTGGTTTACCGTTCTTTCCTCTCTACAGCCAAAATGCGTTTGCTCAAACCTGAGATGGATGAAATCAAAGAGAAGTTTGGTGACGACATGCAAAAAGTACAAATGGAAAACATGAAGTTGTTCAAACAAGCAGGTGTAAGTCCGATGGGCGGTTGCATGCCTATCTTACTACAAATGCCTTTCCTTATTGCCATGTTTGCCTTCTTCCCGTCTGCCTTTGAATTACGTCAACAGGAATTTTTGTGGGCCACTGATTTATCCTCTTATGACACAATCTGGACCTTTGGAAAATACCCCATTATAGAATACATATATGGCGATCACGTGAGTTTGTTCACCTTACTCATGACTATCTCTACATTAATCTATACGCACCTTAACAACCAGATGACCGGAGTAACCGGCCAAATGAAATGGATTGGCTACATGATGCCGATAGTTTTTCTGGGCGTGTTTAACAACTATGCCGCAGGTTTAAGTTATTACTACTTTGTATCCAACATGATTACCTTCGGACAACAGTGGGGCATCCGCCAGTTTGTGGATGAGAAAAAACTTCACGCACAGATTCAGGAGAATAAAAAGAAGCCTGTTCAAAAATCGAAGTTCCAGCAACGTTTGGAAGACATGGCCAAAGTGCAGGAAAAGAAAAAACCCGTTAAGAAATAGTAGCCACGGGCTTAGTACTTCAGCCACTTCAGATTGAATCGGCCGTTAGTTACGGGCACCCTTAAGTTGCTCAATGAGTCAACTGCCATAAAGTGAAAATAACCCGCAGCTCCATTGGTTACATTAAAATAGTTGAGTTGCAACACTGCCTGAACTGTGGTATCAATATTCATATTGTAAAAGGAGTACCCAATATCCGACTTCAATGTTCCCTTCAAACGCGGATAAGTATATGTACCGACACCTGTAAATGAATCAAGTTTCATTTCTATCAAATGTCTTTCATAAGGATTACCTCGCAATTCTCCATATATAAGTAATGACTTACGGGTCGAATCTACCCATCGAATATAAGTTGGCGGATACTTGTCAAAAATACTTACTACATCATCTGGTACAGATAACCTTTTCCCATTTATTAAACACCTGAACTCATTTTTATTGTAGTCATCCTCATCGCATGACAAGCATAAAATAACTGCACTGAAAATAATTGCTTTTAAAACCCTCATTTTAGCCTAACTCCTGCTTTAATTCCCATATACACACCAATCACATTCTTACTAGTAGCAAAAGTGCCTGAATCAAAAACATAATTGTTACCAGAGTCGAAATAACTCTGTTCCTCATAAAAGTTAATAACCCTATGCTTTACTCCAAACCCTGCATAAAAATCAAGCATTAACTTAGTTTTGATGGGCATCCATTGCCAGCCCAACAAACCACGGCCCTCATAAAACTGTATATTTTCTTTCTGGTATCCACTCTGTGAGGGATCAACGTTTGCTAAAGGAAATTCATAATTATAACGAATCCACGCACCTTGTGCTCCCAAATAAAAACCCTCACCCAAATATAATTTAGCTGTACCTTTTAGGCTGAAACCCGGCAACCATTTTCGATCTTGAACCGGAGTATAATTGTTATCAAACAACCTACCCTGCAAGGTCTCAAAAAAAACATTGCGTGTAGTAACTCCTGCTGATAATTCCAGCGAATATTTTTTTGCTACACGTTCAATGCTCAGTTCATGATCAGCACGTAAAGATGCAGCCGGATTATATTTGATGTACCAGAAGATTTTTGTTGAATCGGATCTTTCCTGAGCCAGGCAAATTGTTCCCATTAACACTGACAACACAAGACACAGATACTTATGGTTCATGAATCTGCGCAATAATAAAAAACCAGTGTACAAATTCTCAGAAAAAATGGCTTCATACTTATGTAATATCTATTTCGAAAATACACCTTATGAGGCTAAAAACAAGGCTATCAGCATAATTTATCCTTTTACTTAAAAGGTAAACGTCTTTGCTCCTATCTATGGTTAGCTGCTGCCCTTCTTGTCTGTCGTGGGTTTCGCTCTATTTGGTGCGGTTGGACAGACACGCGCTCCCGCCAAGGGTTGGCTTGTGCGACTTGGCAAACCGCTTGCGGTTCACAAACACCATTAAAAATAAACAAGCCTTGGGTAATTGTGTGGCTGTGAAGCACAGGCCTTTTTGTTAATTAATGTCTTTTTCTACTGTCCTTATTTCTTCTTCCGTCAATTCGTAAAGTTGGTAAACCAATTGGTCTATTTGGTTTTCAATTTCAGTAATATCTGCTTGCTGATTATTGGTTTTCGCTTGAATTGCTTTGTCAGATAATACGGTTAATTTACTTTGGTTTGTAGCGTCAATATTTGGTATCGGAATTTGCTCAAAGTATTGTGGTTTAACTTCGATATAACCACCGCTTCTGATTACACAAACACTTTTTAAAAAATGCCAAACAACTTTTGAGTTTAGAATCGCTAATAATGCTTTATCATTTGAAGGCAGGAATACTGCTGGAGCATTCAAATAAACACCTGTATCATCAAACGCAAATTTGTTGTTGTTTTGAAGATTTGGAAAAATAATTTTCGGTTTTTCAAACAAATCATAATAGGCACAGTTTCTTAATTCCCACCAAAACTCACCTTTATCAAAACGCTTTTTTGCTTTCTCTATAAATGGTTCAAGATGATTGAAAATTTCAGGATAAGTTTCCTTCATTTTTTCAAATGCTACATCTTCATTTAGTTTTCCAAAATTCTTTGATGTTGATTTGCTCTCAAAAACAATCATTTTTTTGAATGGTTTTGGTGTTGCCCATTTCTTCAAGTCTTTGCCATCATAAACATCCTTTAAAACATTGTAGCTTCCTAAATTATTTTCGGTTACAAATGCTTCGTTCAAACCTGTAATTATTCCCCTGAAGCATTTTCCATACTTTTCAACAACTGTATTATGACTTTGAATTTTGGTTAAAACATTTTGCTCAAATGAATTGATGAAATTCCAAGCAGAAGTATTCAATTTATCTTGAGCAACTTCTGTGTGAATTAAATCATTGTTTATTAATTCCTTGTCATAGAAATTAGCTTTGGTGTATTTAAAAAATTTGAAATTGCTTTTGTGATTTGATTTTTGAGCTATCAGAATTATTGGATAGGTTGTTGCTTCTTCAAATACTACAACATCCGTAAAGTCGATATATCTTTCAAATCTGAAACTATTTTCAACAAACTCCCTTAAAGTCTTTCCTGCTGTGGTTTTATCAAAGGTGTTGTTAATGAAAGAAAAATAACCTTTGTCTTTCATTATACTGTGACTCAATTCATAGAAGTAAGAAAAAATGTCACCACCTGATGTAAATACTTTGTAGTTAGTTTGAAGATGATTTTTAAATTCTCCAAGTTCTTCTTGCCTTATGTATGGCGGATTTCCAATAACCACATCAAAGCCCACAAATTCGCCATCATCATTCAGCACTTCGGGAAATTCAAAACGCCATTCAAAAGCGTTTTCAAAAATCTTGTTGGCTTTTATTGCTTCAATTTCAGTTTCAAGTTTTTTGGTTTCTTCGGTCAGTTGTTGCACCTTCTTGTTCCAATCGGCTTTTTCCTTTTTACTCATTTCAAAAAGTTGTCCCTGATTGGTCATTTGATACAAGTCGCCTGACAGTTTTCGTAGCTTCTTCACTTTCGGGTCGTTCAACGAAATTTCACTTCTGAAATCCGATTTAATGTCGGCTATCAGCCGTTCCATTTCTCTTTTCTGTTCCTTGCTTTCAGCGTTTCGGTAAGTGTCAACGGCTACTCGGTAGCTGTCAATCGTCCACTTACTTTTTTTCAAGGCTTGTTTCAAGTCTGCATCAATGGCAAAACGGCTCACCAAAGAGTTTCCGCATTTTATATTGATGTCAATGTTTGGAAGTGTTTCAAGTTCGGTGGCGTTCTTGTAATAAGCGTTTTTTAAAAGCTCAATCCACAAACGCAAACGGCAAATTTTTACCGAATTGGAATTGATGTCCACACCAAAAAGGCAGTTCTCTATAATGGTTTGCTTTTCGTGGAAAAGCGTTTCTTGTATGCGTTGGCTTTCTTTGTTGCTTGGGTTGTATTCAAAAAGTTCTCCTTCTTCGTCTGTTACAATCAATTCATCATTCACCACTTCCACCTGATATTCTTTCAGGCGTTTTCCGTCTCGGTCTTGCAGAATTTTCAAGTCGTTTTTTACGGCAATTATTTCATTGAGTGCCGAAACTAAAAAGTGCCCTGAACCAACGGCAGGGTCGCATATTTTAATGCTGTTTACAATGTTGTTGGCTTCTTTTCGGTCTTCAATTTTGTCGTAAAGTTCTTCAAGCGTTGTGCAGTTCCATTTTTTGGTTTCGTTGAATTTCTGCACCACAGCTTTGCGAATGGTTTCACGGCACATATACATTGTGATGAAACCGGGAGTGAAAAATGAACCGTCTTTGTAGCCGTTAATTTTCTCGAAAATCAATCCGAGAACCGAAGCGTTAATCAGTGTTTTGTTGTCTTCCTGAATTTCTTCTCCGCCTTCAGCTCCAAAGTCGTAAGCATCTAAAAACTCGAATAGGTATTGAAGCGTGGAAATATTGCCTGTTCGTTTTTTGCCTTGCTGGTCTTTCAGCACGGTTTGCGAAAAAATCGGAATGGTTTTATCATCTTTCAGGTTGCTGATAAACAAAGTAACCTGCTCAATGTCGGTAGGCTCGAAAAGTGATGAGTTTAGATATGGAACTTTTTCAAATGCTTTTTTTACATCATCGTTTCTGTCTTTAAACTTACGAGCCAATACCTGAAAAAACAAACTGTTTAGGTCGTCATAGTTCTTTATTTTGTCAAGATTGAGAAACGAAAAGGATTTGTCGCCTTTGTGATAAGTAATGAGTTGGGCTTCCAACAACTTCAAAAATAAAATGCGGTTTATCCAGGTAATGGAAAGTTCAAGTGCCACATTAAAAAGTCTTTCCTGTTGTGTGTTGCCGAATTGGTTTGGTTTTTCAAGTCGGCTCAGTTTATCTAAGCTGTCAAGCTGAATGATAGCATCTTCAAGTATTGTTCCTGTGTGTCTTTCGCCTTGTTTGTTTCTTTCAATAAGCTTTTTACTCCCAGGGGTCTCTGTCAATCCGATAATGTGTAACAACTCGCTATAAAAGCGTTTATCAAGGCTATTGCTGTCGTTGGCAAATGGAAGTTTTAATAGATGCTCAGGCGATAGCAATTTGAATAATGCAATCAGCGAATTGTCGTCTGCTTTGTCGGCATTGCGTAATGGTTTTTGAAAATCCTGAATGTTGAAGTAAGTAAATTCAATTTCAGAAGTGATGCTGTCAATAAACGGTTCGGCAATTTGTTTATAGAAAAAGTCGGTTTTGGTGTCTGCCAAACGTCCGCCTTCAAAGTCGTTGAATTGCTTTACAAGATTTTTGTTTTGAGCAAAAAGTCTGTCGAATAGGGTAGTGTCAAAAATGAACCATTCATTGATGTTGGTCGCCACCAAATGTTTTACTTCAAGATTTTTATGTGTTATTCTTTCTCGTAAGTAATAAAGCACTAATTCCTGAAACGCTTTAGCGTTCAGTTTTTTAGTGGTTATCATTTCTGCTTTATTGGTCGGCTTTTTTGCCTCAATGATTACACCAACAGAGCTTTTAGCCGTGTTGCCATTATGAATAACAAGGTCGTTTCGACCTTTGGTATTTATAAAATGGTTTGGGTCGTAATAAGTTTTCTTTAAAAAGTCAATGACAAGATTTTTATGAAACTCTTCGCTTTCGGTGTCATTTGTCCTATCGAGTAAAGCAATTAGATTAGTTTTGAAACCTTCAATTTCAGTCCTGTTCGGTTTTACTTTTAAAAAGGCTTTGTTTAGTGCCTTTCTTGGTTTCAATTCTTTTAACTCCATCTACAATTTTATGTT
>DATGWX010000427.1:0-7776 GCA_035299275.1 Bacteroidia bacterium | reverse complement strand
GTATCCCAGTTTTTTACAAACAAATGTGGTGATGCTGAAAAATTTGCCGGCCGGGGCTCCTGCCAGTATGGTCCCTTGTTATCGTTGTTCGCAAAAAACATTTCTTCCGTACTACCGTACCAACTCTCCATATTGAACATGCCACAATGTGCAATAAAACATTTAAATCTTTTGTTATGATTACCCGCTAACCAATATACTGAGTAGCCACCAAAACTTGCACCTACGGCCCCCAACTTATCTTTGTTTACATACGATTCTTTAGCAACTTCATCAATGGCACTGATATAATCCCGCATGCACTGCCCTCCGTAATCGCCAATAATAGCATCGTTCCATTCTTTACCAAACCCGGGCAAACCTCTTCTGTTTGGCGCTACAACAATGTATCCTTTTGCTGCCATCAACTGAAAATTCCAACGATAGCTGAAAAATTGTGAAACGGGACTCTGGGGACCTCCCTGACAATATAAAAGTGCAGGGTACTTTTTAGTGGCATCAAAATCAGGAGGGAGTATTACCCAGGTAAGCATATCTTTCCCGTCTGTGGTTTTCACCATTCGTTTCTCCACTTTTCCCATCTTTATTGTGGAAAGCAATTGCTTGTTTTCAAAAGTAAGCTGACGGGTAGTGCCTGTTTTAGCGTCAATAACATACAACTCTACCGGAGAACTGATGGACATTCTTGAACCCACCAAAGTTGTTTCCTTATCTGTTGATGCGGCCGCAACGGATATGTAATCATAATCTCCTTTGGTAAGTTGCGGGTATACGTTAGCCTTAAGCAATCTGTTCAAAGTAAAAACCTGCTGCGTAGCATTGATTGTAGAAGTAAAGGACAATACTGAATTATTCACCCATATAAAATTTTCTACTGAATGCGCAAATGCGGTAGTCAGGTCACGCACAAAAGGCAGGGTTGGGGTTCCTTCTGCAATTAGTGAAATACCATTCATATCAAACATCATCAGCCTGGTTTTATCGCTTTCATAGCCGGGAGTTTCCATGCTCATCCAAACCACAACACTACCATCGGGCGAGAATTGTGGATTTTTATCGTAACCGTTCATTCCTGCAGAAAGGTTCAATGTTTTACCTGAAGCCAACTCATACAGGTAAATGTCTGTATTTGTACTTACCGCCTCTGTGGTTCCCTGCATTTTTTTACAACTGTAAACAATGTACTTTCCATCCGGACTCCAGGCCACTTCTTCCATACCACCAAAGGGTTGCGTGGGTGCATCAAAAGGTTCTCCCTGCAAAATATCTTTCCCTCTTATAACCATTCCTGTTGAAGAAATATTTGCTACAAACAAGTGTGAACTGAATTCATCTTCCCAGTTATCCCAATGCCTGTACATTAATTCATCAGCAATTTTACCTGTGGCTTGCGGCAAATCAGGATAAATATTTTTTATTGTCATACGGGTCTGCACATCCGCAGCATAAACCAGTTTCATCCCATCTGCTGAATACAGGTAAGCGTTTATTCCTCCTGAAACGGAGGTAACCTGTACAGGGTTTGTGCCATCTGCATTCATTTGCCAAAGTTGCATTTCTCCGCTTTTGGCAGACATGAATGAAACTTTACCGTTCACAAATTTTACTGAGTTAACGTTCCAGGAATCGTTCGCCAACAACTTTGGTTCACCACCTGCAACCGGAATACTGTAAAGAAAACTCTTCCCGTTATTAGCCGCAAGATCATATCGTTTTACTGCATAAATTACTGTTTTACCGTCTTTAGACAAGTCAAACTCATTGATTCGGCCTAATTTCCATAGGAACTCGGGGGTGAGTACATTTTGTGCAAATAAACATCCGTAAAAAAAGATGAAGAGTATACTGAGCAGTTTTCGCATATTTGAAAAATTATAATGTCCTTCAAACATACAAAAAATGATTATCAGTTTAACAGATAAAAGAGCCCTGGTTTGTGGCAGCACACAAGGCATAGGTAAAGCCATTGCAGTAGAACTTGCTAAAAGCGGAGCTGCGGTTACACTGGTGGCCCGTAATGAAGATAAACTAAAAAATGTTTTGCAGGAACTCTCGACCCTGCACAAATCTGAACACCATTACATCACAGCAGATTTTTCTAAGCCTGATGAGCTCAAAAAAAGTATAACGGCTTATACCGCACAACATCCGGTTCACATACTTATCAATAATACCGGTGGCCCTGCAGCGGGTCCTATTGCAAATGCCGCTGCTGAATCATTTTTGCAGGCATATGAACAACACCTCATCTGTAATCATATTCTGATGCAGGCCACTTTAGACGGAATGAAAAAAGCGGGTTACGGACGTATTATAAATATTATCTCCACTTCTGTAAAACAACCACTGGCCAATCTGGGAGTTTCCAACACCACCAGAGCAGCTGTAGCCAACTGGTCAAAAACCTTGGCTACTGAATTGGCCGGATTTGGCATTACAGTAAATAACGTTTTACCCGGTGCAACTAAAACTGTGCGTTTGGAAAGTATCATTCAGAATAAAGCAACTCATTCAGCCACAGATACCGCTTCCATAGAAGCGCATATGCTTGCTGAAATTCCTGCCGCACGTTTTGCCGCAGCAGAAGAGATTGCTTACGCGGCAGTATTTCTTGCCTCACCACAGGCTGCTTATATAACCGGAATCAACTTGCCTGTTGACGGAGGCAGAACGGGTTGTTTATGACCTGAATCAGCAGTTCATACATGATATTAATCATTGTTAAATGAGTTATATGTACTCAAAAAAAGCATTTACTTTGTGAAGTCAAAAAAGTAGTTGACCTGACTGACAGATGGTAAAAGCAGTTTCATTTTTGTTGTTACTTTCCTTCTCCTGGCAAATTTCAGGAAGACTTCACACATTACTTTTATTTAAACTCAACGAGAAGAAAATTGTCAGTGAATTGTGTGAAAACAAAAACACACCATCCAAAAGATGCGAGGGCAAATGTTTCCTGAAAAAAGAGTTCAAAAAAGAAACAGAAAAAGAACAGAAGCAAACTTCTACCGTAAAGGATTACCTTGAAACACTTATCTGCACCAATGGTCAGAGTTTTAAAATTACACTCAGTTCAATTCGCTTCAATTATCCGCTTATCTCGTTCTGTGTTGTATATGGTAAAAATCACGCTGTATTTCATCCACCGGCAATCGGTTAAATAAATATTCCTACACATTTCTGCTGCCCCATTTGGGGTGAATTGTGTTCCTGTTTTTAGTATTATTTATTTAACCTTATTATCATGAAATCATTAACCAGAGCTCCTAAAGCTATATGGATACTTGCCGTCAGTCTCTCTCTTATTTTCTTTACCTCATGCAAAAAAGATGACGATACTTCTACTCCCCTACCTTCTGATCCTTACCCTGTCCCGTCAACGTTAAAACTTATTGGTACAACCTATGCTCAGGGCGCGTCAGCCATAGTAAAACTCTATGCTGAAACTGACCTGCAAACAGGTTACAATAAAATTTATGTTGCCTTATATGATTCCCTCACTCAGGCGCGCATTACCAACTCGCACATAGGCTTCAATCCGTTGATGCACATGATGAGTATGACACATGCTTGCCCTTTTGAGAACCCGGATGAAAATGCTGTAAAAGGACTTTTTGAAGGTGCTGTTTATTTCTCTATGCCTTCCAATAGCAGTGAATACTGGACGCTTACGCTGCATGTCCACAATCATTCCAATGACAAAGAAGGTGAGGCCGAATTTAATATCACCGTAAAGAATACTCCGAACAGAATTATATCCCTAACAGCTTTGAATGATAGCAGTAAACTTCTTATCAGCCTGGTGAAACCACCTAAACCCGAAGTGGGAATGAACGATTTTGAAATTGCCATTCATAAAAGAGCAAACATGATGAGTTTTCCGGGAGTTGATAATTATACAGTAGAAATTGAACCTACTATGCCAAGTATGGGCCATGGATCACCTAACAATGTTAACCCTTCTTTTACCAGTGATGGACATTATGCCGGAAAAGTAAACTTCACCATGACAGGATTATGGAGAGTAAAATTCCTTATTAAACAAGGGACTGCTGTTGTAGACAGCACTGCTTACTTTGATATAACATTGTAATGTCGTACAAAAAAATATGGTGTGTATTTGTGCTCAAGTGCTGTTGCTTTACAACAGCACTTGCTCAAAACTCTGTTGCAGATTCATCCATAAAAAAGCTGGAGTTAAATGAAGTAATAGTATGCGAACATTTTTCACAACAGGATGAAGTTTTTAATTTTTACAGAAACAACAAATCAGCCACAACAGAAGAAATTTTACTGAGAATGCCCGGCATTTCTCTAATCAGAAGAGGCAGTTACGGTATGGAACCTATGCTGAGAGGATACTCAGCGGGGCAAATTAACCTAACCCTTGACGGGATGAAAATTGTAGGTGCCTGTACTGACAAAATGGATCCGGTAAATATTTATGTAGAACCGGCTAACCTTCAGAGTTTGCAGGTGACCACCGGAGCATCGGGGTCGGGCATGGGGTCAACCTTGGGCGGAGGAATTAATATGGCACTAAAAGAACCTGAATTTTTGTGCAACAACAAACCTTACGTTGGCTTTAACAGCGGTTATAATACAGTTAACAAAAGCACCAGCAACAGCCTGTTTCTTAATCTGAACAACAATAAAATTGCTTGGAGAATCAGCGGAGCATATCGCAAAGCCGATGACTATAAAACCGGTGGACGTGTTACCGTACCTTTCTCAGGTTATGAAAAAACTAACGTGGCCACATCAATAATCTGGCAGGCTTCAGAAAAACATTCCCTGAAAGCAGATTATCTGGATGACCGCGGGTGGAATATAGGTTTCCCTGCACTCACCATGGATGTGGGCTATGCTCATGCTTCCATTGCCTCGCTCTCACACACTTTTCAAAACGATCAAAATTTCTTTCGAACAATAAAATCTAAAGTCTACTACAACACCATACAGCACAGTATGGATGATACACGCAGGCCTTTTGTTCCTATGCATATGGATATGCCTGGCAAAAGCAAAACCATGGGTTACTTCTCAGAGTTCAGCATTAAAAAAATACAGAAACATATGATAACGGGGCGAGTTGATGCTTCTCACAGTTTCACACATGCCGAAATGACTATGTACCCGATAAATGAGCCAGCCATGTTCATGCTCACTCTTCCTGACAATTACCGCATTAACACGGGAGTATTTCTAAAAGACGACATTAAAATAGACTCCGTGCAACTTCTTTCAGTAAGCGGGAGAGTAGACAGAATGTTGAGTGTGATGGACAGCGAATTCGGTAAAAAACAGTGGTCGGTATTCGGCACTTTTCCTTTGCAGCGGGTTTTCTATACATCCAACATTCAACTTGCCTACAGCAGAATACTGAGTAAAAGCACGTCATTAAAAGCCGGTATTGGCTATGCTGAACGAGCCCCTACACCAAATGAATTATATGGCTATTATCTCTTTAACCGGTTAGACAATTTTGATTACACAGGTAATTTACTACTTAAAAAAGAACAGGCAAAACAGGGGGAAATAGAAGTAAACATGGTACAAAAAAGAACCATGGTACAGGCTGTTTTTTACTACCACCACATCAACAATTATATATTGGGTGAACTGAACCCTGCATGGATAGCTATGACCATAGGAGCACGTGGCGTTAAAAGCTACACTAACCTTTCCTTTGCCCGAATTTACGGAGGCGATTTCACCTTTTCTCACCTCTTCAATAAACATCTGGAACATATCAGTACGGCCAAAATAACCGTTGGAGCAGATGCTGACGGAGAAGCATTGCCCCAGATGCCTCCGTTAAAATGTTTACATGCATTTAAGTTCAAAAAGAAGGGTTGGTTTATTCAACCTGAAGCTGAGTGGGCCCTGCCACAGTATCGCAACAGCGCTTCATTTGGTGAAATGGAAACAACTGCTTATAGTGTTTTTAACCTGAGGTTGGGGTACAAATTCAACACCGGTGGTCACGCTGTCCACTTTAGTACATCAATAGAAAACATTACCGACCGAACATACAGAGAACATCTTGATTTTTCGGCAGTTACAAGACCCGGAAGGAGTTTCATATTTACCCTTAGCTATTCTTTTCACTAGCTTTTAACAGGTGATTGTACCCTGAGAACATCCATTGGACGTTCTCTGAACGTATATATATTGGGTTATTAAACTAAAATTACTATATCTTCGTGTTATCCAGACTCTAACTAATGAATAGATTTTATTTTCTTGTGCTTTCCTTTTTTGCACTTCTATGCAATCAGTCGTCAGCACAAAGCATACTTCAACTTAAAACAGGCACTGTAATTCTCAGTTCCAATATAGACAGTGTACTGGAAGTTGGTACATTACCTGAAACAGGATTATTTAACCAACAACATTACTTAGTTCTAAGTTTTAACAGCCATCCTTCTGCTTCGACATTCAAGCAACTAGCTACTTCAGGAGTAACCTTCTTGGATTACCTCCCTGAAAAATCATACTGGGCAGCAGTTGCCGCAGGAACCAACATTTCAATGTTAAAAGCCAGTGGCGTAATTGGAATAAACCTGTTGGACGGAATACACAAAATATCCCTTACTCTTCAACAGCCTCCCTTACCTGAATGGACCATTACAAGTGACGGAAAAATAAAAGCTACCATCGACTATTTTAGCAACTGTAACCAACAAGAAATTGAAAGAGACTTAATTTTAAAAGGCGTATCCATTCAAGAGCGTAAACCTCATGTCTTTCAACTCGATGTTATCTTCCCGTCTGTAATGCTTTATACCATTGCGCAGTTGCCTTATGTAAACTACATTAACCACGCAACTCCACCCGTAACTCCTGACAATACACCGGGGGTTAATAACCACAGAGCAAACGTACTCACATCTGCTATTGCCGGACGCAATTTGAGCGGACAAGGTGTTAGTGTTGGCATTGGTGACGGTGGTTTTGTTACCCCACACCTTGATTTTCAAAACAGACAAACCAATTTTTCAGGAACAGTATTAGGCGGGTGGGGTGATCACGGGGATCACGTTACCGGAACTGTGGGAGGAGCAGGCATCATCAACAAAAACTACATGGGCATGGCCCCGAGGGCCACATTATATGCCATTCAATCCTCCGGCTTTGTTTCCAACACCGCCTACTATTTTAATAATTTCGGAATTGTACTTACAAATAATTCTTACGGCATAACATCTTCCTGTTCAACTTTTGGATTGTATACAGGAATAAGCCGTATTTTGGATATGCAGCTCATCGCCAGCCCTGCTGTAAACCATATTTTTGCAGCAGCTAATGATGGGGGAACAAACTGTTCTCCTTACCCTGCAGGGTTTGCTACCATGAGTCAGGGGTACGGTGCCAGCAAAAATGTACTTACCGTAGGGGCAGTTTCAGACCTTGATGCACTGGCAGGTTTCTCCAGCAGGGGCCCATGTGATGATGGCAGAATAAAACCGGATATATGTGGTGTAGGTGTATCTGTTACTTCTACCATACCCAACAACACTTACGGCACAAAAAACGGTACCAGTATGGCTACTCCGGGTGTTACCGGAACATTGGCCCTTATCTATGAGCGCTACAAACAACTCAACAGTGGCTCTAATCCTGATGGTGCTTTAATCAAAGCCATTGTAATGAACACTGCTGATGATATAGGAAATGCAGGCCCTGATTTCAGACATGGTTACGGAAGATTAAATGCCAAAAGAGCCGTTGAGGCAATTGAGGCCGGAACTTTCACCAATAAAAATGTTAGCC
>DATGWX010000426.1:0-2409 GCA_035299275.1 Bacteroidia bacterium | reverse complement strand
ATTGCCTTGAAAATCGATACTCTCAGCCGGGTTAAACATTAAACGCTTTTTAGGATCTACTTTGAGTAAATAATATTTTAATGCGCCCTGCCCTATCTGCTCATATAATTCCTGAAGTTGTTCTTCCGTAAAGCCTTCCGTTTTGCCCAACTCTTTGGTAATTTGTTCAGCTGTTTCGTGCATTTCCGAGAGTAAATCGTCCGCATCAACTACGGTTCCTTCACGTGATTTCATTTTGCCTGATGGCAAGTCAACCATGCCGTAAGAAAGGTGATATACCCCGTCAGCATATGATTTCCCTAAACGTTTGAGCACCAACTGCAGTACCTTAAAGTGATAATCCTGTTCATTGCCCACTACGTAAACCGATCGGTCCATGTGGTAATCATCGTATTTTAACTGTGCGGTACCAATATCCTGAGTAATGTAAACCGAGGTACCATCCGAACGTTGCAGCAGTTTATGGTCAAGCCCTTCTTCTGTCAAATCAATCCAAATGGAGCCATCGTCTTTTTGATAAAAAACACCTTTGTCTAATCCTTCTTTCACGGCATCTTTACCCAACAAATAGGTATTTGATTCGTAATAAAACTTATCAAAGTTAACACCCAATCTTTTGTAGGTTACATCAAAGCCATCGTACACCCAACCATTCATCATTTTCCAGATACGAAGTGTTTCTTCGTCACCCTGCTCCCATTTCAACAACAGTTCTTTTGCTTCTTTAATTAGGGCTGCTTCATTGTCGGCTTTGTCTTTTTCCATTCCGGCTGCAACCAGTTCTTCTATCTGGACTTTATAAGCCTTATCAAACTCCACATAATATTTTCCTACCAAATGATCCCCTTTTATTCCTGAAGACTGTGGTGTTTCTCCGTTACCAAATTTCATCCAGGCAATCATACTTTTACAAATGTGAATGCCCCTGTCGTTAATCAGGTTCGCTTTAATTACTTCATAGCCGCCATGTGCCAGTATTTCAGCCACCGAGTAACCCAACAGGTTATTGCGTATATGCCCCAGGTGCAGGGGTTTGTTGGTATTGGGTGAAGAATATTCCACCATTACCTTACTGTTACGAGAGGGTAATTTTCCGAAAGAGGTATTGGTGTAAGTTTCATTCAAAAAATGAAGCCAGTATGTATCTCCTATTTCCAGATTGAGGAACCCTTTTATCACATTAAAGCCTGAAAGGAAATCGAGATTTTTAGTCAGGTATTCACCTAAATCATTGGCTGTTTGTTCGGGATTTTTTTTACTGAGTTTGAGGTAAGGAAATACCACAAAGGTATAATCACCTGTAAACTCTTTTTTTGTTGGTTCCAATGCAGGAGTAGCAGGAAGTTCAGCTACTTCATATAAATCTTTAAACGCGTTTTGTATTCCTGAAATAAGTTGTTGTTCGATGCTCATGAAAAGTAGTTCTATTTGAAAGGTGAATCAGGTTCTTTAGCGATGGTGTTGTACACCAGTTTATCCGTTAACGCGGGGAAAAACTTATTGAGCAAAACGGCCATTTTGCCTTGTGCGGTAAGTACCAAAGTACGTTTGCGGTGAATTACTGCTTGGGTAATGTAACGTGCCACTTCTTCAGGTTGCATCAGTTTGCTTTCATCCAAGGGAGTTTCGCTTTGTGCCTTGCCTTCATTGTTGAGTGCCACATTTCGAATATTGGAAGCGGTGTAACCCGGACAAGCAATCAATACGTGCAACCCTTTTTTCATATTCTCTACCCGCAAGGCTTCCAAAAAACCCTGCATGGCAAATTTAGATGCAGAGTAACCCGTGCGTCCGGGCAATCCTTTATAACCGGCAATGGAAGATACTCCCACCACGGAGCCTTTTTCTTTCAGAATGTAAGGAAGCGCATATTTGGTGCAATACACTGTTCCCCAAAAGTTAATATCCATTACCTGACGAATGACATTTAAGTCTGTTTTTTCAAACAAGGCCCTCATGGAAATACCGGCATTATTCACCAGCACATGAATAGTTCCGAAGGCTTTGATACTTTCTTCAATGAGGCGTTGGCAATCTTCTTCTTTAGACACGTCACAAGCTACGGTAATCACCTCAGCTCCATTTGCTTTGCAGGCTTCGGCCACTCGCAGTAATTTATCTGTGTTGCGTGCAGCCAACACCAGTTTAGTTTCATATGTGGCAAAATCCAAAGCACAAGCTGCCCCTATGCCTGATGAGGCACCGGTAATTACAATGACTTTATGGGTAAGTACGTTCATATGCTAACACTATGGTTTAAATATTCAACGTTACTTTGAACTTATAAACCGCAGGTATATTATTTCTTCCATTTAATTGAGCAGCCCACAGCAGGTATTTCAGGGAAGTCTACCTCAATACCATCTAAAGCACTTTCGATAGCATCTTCCAACCAAATGCGGGTAACCA
>DATGWX010000425.1:0-2707 GCA_035299275.1 Bacteroidia bacterium | reverse complement strand
GAAGAGGCCGAAGCGGACTATTCGAAAGTGATTGAACTTACTCCCGGGTTGATTGAGGCATATACCAACCGCGGACAAGTGCGTTACATGACGAAAAAATGGAGTGATGCCGTGAGTGATTTTAATTATACCTTACGTTTTGACCCTACTGATACCATGGCACTTTACCGCAGAGGCTTTTCCAAGGGAAAGTCAAAAGATATTAATGGTGCCATAACTGATTATTCTCAATTGGTGCGTTTACGCCCTCAGTTTGCCACTGCCTTTATTGAAGCAGGCGAGTTGTTCAAAATTCAAAAAGATACCATTTCGGCATTGGGTTGTTACAATGAGGCCATCAGAATAGATTCCACAAATATTTCTGCGTTGTTTTACAGAGGAAACACCCGTTTTGAACGCAAAGAGTACCAGGTGGCAGGGGATGATTTTAACCGTATTCTGCAACTTGACTCAGTTAATACACGGGCGCTTTACAATCGCGGACTCTGCTTTTTTTACCTGAAAAAGTATAATGAGGCCTGCACAGATGTAGGGATGGCATATGAACTTGGTGAGAAGGAAGCCTTGAGTTTCTTGCAAACATACTGTCGCCCTAAACAGTAAGGATTGTTTTGGCTGATTTTGATTTAAAACAAACCATTTTATCATTGCCGGAAACTCCCGGTGTTTACCGTTATTTCGACAAAGACAATAAGCTTATCTATGTAGGCAAGGCCAAAAGCCTGAAGAAAAGGGTCTCTTCTTACTTTACGAAAAATCATCATGAAAACCGAAAAACGGCTGTAATGGTGAGCAAGATTGTTCGTATAGAATTTACACTGGTGGACTCAGAATTTGATGCGCTGTTGCTTGAAAATTCACTGATTAAAAAACACCAACCCCGTTTTAATATTAATCTGCGTGATGATAAAACATATCCTTTCATCTGCATTAAGAACGAACGGTTCCCGCGCATATTCCCCACGCGTAATCCTGTAAAAGACGGTTCTGATTACTTCGGGCCGTATGCATCGGTGCGTATTATGCACACCATGCTCGATCTTATTAAAAGTCTGTATCCTACACGTAATTGTACTTATGTACTCAGCGAAGCCAACATAGCTGCACTTAAATATAAAACCTGTTTGGAATTTCAGATAGGGAACTGCAAAGGGCCATGTGAAAACCTTCAAAGCGAGGCTGACTACAACGAAGGAATAAAGCAGATTAAAAATATACTAAGAGGTAACATTGATGAGGTGTTGGATTTTTTGCTGAAGGAAATGCAGGATGCCTCAACTCAGTTACACTTTGAACGTGCAGCTGTACTTAAACAAAAATACAGCCTGCTGCAGAACTACCAGAGCAAGTCAACCATTGTAAGTAAAAGCATTCACAACGTAGATGTATTCAGCATAGCGTATGATGATTTTTATGCTTTTGTAAATTATTTCAAAGTAGCCAATGGTATGATTATTCAAACACATACCGTTGAGATTAAAAAGAAACTGGATGAAACGCCTGCTGAGTTGCTGGCTTATGCCATAGTGGAAATACGCGAAACATTTCATAGCAATTCCACGGAGATAATAGTTCCGTTTGAACCCGATATTGAGGATGAACGATTGCATTTTTCTATACCCAAAGCCGGGGAGAAAAAGAAGCTGCTCGACCTGTCATACAAAAATGCCTTTTATGCTAAAAAGGAAAAACTGGATCAGTACGACAAGCTCAACCCCGAAGTAAAAACAGAACGCTTGCTTACCGTGATGAAAAATGACTTGCGTTTGCAAGAGTTGCCCTATCACATAGAGTGTTTCGATAACTCCAACTTTCAGGGTAAATATCCTGTGAGTGCCATGACTGTTTTTAAGAATGGTAAACCCAGCAAAAAAGATTACCGTCATTTTAATGTACGCACAGTGGAAGGGCCGGATGATTTTGCCACCATGCGGGAAGTTATTCACCGCAGGTATAAAAGGGCAGTTGAAGAAAAACAAGCTCTGCCTCAACTCATCATCATAGATGGAGGTAAAGGGCAATTGAGCGCTGCTGTGGAAAGCCTGAAAGAACTGGGTGTGTATGGAAAAGTAACTGTAGTTGGTATTGCCAAAAGATTGGAGGAACTTTATTTTCCTGATGATGAATTGCCCTTGTATCTGGATAAAAAATCGGAAACACTTCGGGTGATTCAACAGATACGTGATGAAGCCCACCGATTTGGTATTACACATCACCGCAAACGCAGAGACAAGGGTACCTTACAAAGCGAGCTGGATACTATACAAGGTATTGGTCCGTCCACCATTGAGTTGTTGTTAAAAGAACTCAAATCCGTAAAAAAAATCAAAGAGGCTCCGTTGGAATTGCTGGAGCAAATTGTAGGAAAAGCGAAAGCGACCTTGATTAAAGACTACTTTAAGAAAGCTTAGTATAGTTTATTCACCTCCGAAGAAGATACTACAGCCAATGTGCACACGTAAAGCACTTTCATCAAAATAATTAAAATCATTAACGCTATAACCGGCCAAAACATCCAGACTGGCACTTTCACCAACAAAAAAAGCCAATCCTAAACCACCATAGCCGCCAACATTATTTTCTTTATTGATGTAACCCGGAAAGGTGCTTTTAGTATAGTAGTTGTTATAAGTTACTTGTGCATGGGGGAACACCTTGATACTACCTCCTCCGATGTAGTACCTGAACATTGGTCCGACACCCATTA
>DATGWX010000424.1:0-11953 GCA_035299275.1 Bacteroidia bacterium | reverse complement strand
TTCCTGAATGACTCCAGCTCTTTAGGCGATGCCTTCTCTCAGGCAGGCGACTCACTCCAAAACACGTTTGATGTAAAAGGAGCAAAGAGCAACACCGCTTACAAATCAAAACTCACCCGCCAGATTTATGTAGGCGCCAATTATTTCATCGGTGAAAAATCAACCGTTGGTGCTGTATTTCACGGACAATTTTTTGATAAAAAACTTTATCCTTCTATCGGCCTTAATGCGGCTACGGGTATTGGTCGTTTCATGAATTTGAGTGCCACATATACTTACACCAACAACAGTTTCAGTAACCTTGGTGTGGGCGTTGCTTTAAACCTTGGCCCGTTGCAGTGGCACGTTATGACCGACAACCTTCTGGCGGTAGTAAGTCCTAAAGAAACCAGAAACGTACATCTGCGTACCGGCTTATACCTCACTTTTGGCCGCAAAGCCTCTGACCGTGATGAAGACGGTATCACCGACTTTAAAGATAAGTGCCCTGACGAAGCCGGCTTGAAAGCATTTGACGGTTGCCCTGACAATGACAATGATGGTATCATAAACAGTTTGGATTCTTGCCCTGATCAGTCAGGTCCTGAATTCTGGAACGGATGTCCTGATACAGATAACGACAGTATCATTGACCGCTTCGATGAATGTCCTTCTGATTCGGGTGCCATACAGTTTAACGGTTGCCCTGATACAGATGGTGACGGAATTCCGAATAAACTTGATTCTTGTCCTGATAAAGCTGGTTTACCACAATTCAACGGTTGCCCCGATACAGATGGTGACGGAATTATGGACAAAGCCGATGAGTGTCCTGACAAAGCAGGTCTGGCTCAGTTTAACGGTTGTCCTGACAAAGACAATGACGGTGTTCCTGATAAATTAGACGAGTGCCCTGATAGCGCAGGTAAAGCTGAATTCAACGGTTGTCCTGACCGTGATGGTGATGGCGTACAAGATAAACGCGATGATTGTCCGGATGTAGTTGGACCGGTTCAATTCAACGGTTGCCCTGACACAGACGGTGACGGTATCAGCGACAAAATGGATCCATGTCCTGCAGTTGCTGGCCCTGCTTATGCTATGGGTTGCCCTGATAGTGATAAAGATTCTGTACCCGATGCATTGGATGCCTGCCCTCAAACACCCGGACCACGTGCAGCCAACGGTTGCCCTGATACGGACGGTGACGGCATTAGCGACAATTTCGACAAATGCCCTGCTGTAGCAGGTGTTGCCGGAAACAACGGATGTCCTGAATTGAAAAAAGAAGAGCAGGAAATATTAACAGCAGCATTCGAAGCGCTTGAATTTGCTTCAGGTAAAGATATCATCAGCAGAGAGTCTTATGCATCTTTAAATGCACTGGCTGAACTGTTGAAGAAAAATCCGAACTGGAAACTACAGATTGATGGTCATACAGACAATGTAGGAAATGCAAAAACCAATACTTTGCTTTCTCAGAAACGTGCCAATGCAGTTAAGAAATACCTCAGTTCAAAAGGTGTTGCTGCGACACGTATCAATGCTAAAGGTTATGGATCAAGCAAGCCTATTGCCGATAACAAAACCCCTGAAGGACGCGACCGCAACCGCAGGGTGGAAATGACTGTGATTTACTAACCCTCATTTCATACACAACAAAAACGACCGGCTCTATGAGTCGGTCGTTTTTGTTTTTAGTCTCACCTGAACTAAGGATAGTAAACCTTTTGATGCAACACACCCGACTTTTCTTTTGTTATAAGCAATGTATATTGCAACACTAATGAACGGAAAACAACACCTCAACTACTTATTTCTCTCCCTGAGCAGCGCACTTTTGTTATGGCTGGCCTGGCCTCCGCATCATTTGGGCTGGATAAGTTTTATCGCCTGGATACCACTCTTGTTTCTGTTACGACTTATTAATGCACAATCTTCCCGTAAAAGTTTATACCGGTTCATGTATACTTTTATTGCGCTGGTTACCTGGAACCTGCTTTGTACCTATTGGATAAAAAATGCATCTCTTTTTGGTGCCATAGCTGCAGCAGTAATAGTAAACGGATTGTTGATGCCCCTCCCGTTGATGCTGTATCAATGGCTTACTCAAAAAATAAATCCACGGTATCACCTCTGGTGCTTTGTTGCCCCCTGGTTACTGTTTGAGTATTTTCACCTCAACTGGGAACTGGCCTGGCCCTGGCTCACACTGGGAAATGCCTTTGCCAATAACCTGAACTGGGTGCAATGGTACGAGTACACCGGTGTGTTGGGCGGGAGTTTTTGGATACTCACCGTAAACTACCTTATCTATCGCTTGCTGTTGCAGCTAAACGAGTTAACCATAAAAGAGAAACTGACTCAAACAAGTATTATCATACTGAGTATTTGCCTGCCGTTTTTACTTTCTTATGTGGTTTGGAGAAACTACTTGTTACATGATGGTGCAAATACTAAGCAAGTGCAGGTTGTAATAGTACAACCCAACCACGACCCTTACCATGAAAAATTTGAACAATCCCCTAACCTGCTGGTAAATGAGATGTTGCAACTCAGCCTGCAAGAGGTGGACAGCGAAACGCAGTACCTGATACTTCCTGAAACTGCACTTACGGATGGTATAGTTGAAAACGATAATGGCAACACATCACAAAGCATTCAACAACTTAAAACATTATTGGAAAAATTCCCCCGGCTAAACATCGTCTGCGGTGCAGATACCTATTTGTTTTATCAGGATAAAGCATCTGCAACCGCGCGTTACTCCAAACGAGGGAAACAATGGTACGATGTATTCAATACTGCCCTGCAACTTAATCATGGAGATAGTGTGCAGTTCTATCACAAATCAAAACTGGTGCCTGGTGTTGAACGCATGCCCTATCCGCAAGTATTCGGTTTTCTCGAAGACTTTGCTATTGAACTGGGCGGAACTTCCGGCTCATTGGGGACTCAGGATGAAGCAGGTGTACTTACCGGATTACACTCAGTTGCCCCGGTTATCTGTTATGAATCAATCTTCGGAAACTATGTGGCCGACTATGTACGCAAAGGAGCTGAATTCATTTGCATCATTACCAATGACGGCTGGTGGGGAAATACAGAAGGTTACCTGCAACACAATGCTTATGCCTCACTACGCGCTATCGAAACACGCAGAAGTATTGCCCGCAGCGCCAATACCGGCATTTCATGCTTTATAGATGCAACGGGACAACGCACACAAGCTACCGATTGGTGGGAACCCGCAGTAATAAAAGGCCTCATTAAGCCCGACTCAGTACTTACATTTTATGTACGCTTTGGCGACTACATGGGTTGGTTGGCTCTGCTGGCTACAGTGGCTCTGCTCATCAATGCAAAAATTTCAGGAAATAAAAACTAAAGGTTACCTTGGTATAAAATTTATAATGTGGAGCTACTCACTCAACTTCGCCAACTGAGCAATCAGTTTTCAACAGAAGCCGAACAGCAAAAAAACTCTTTGCTGCAACAACTTGCCGTCATCAATTTTACTACCCCGAAAGAACTGATAACTTACCATGAAATTTTACTATTCATGGCCGCCTACCCGCAAAACAGTTCCTTGCTTAAAACAACCCATGCTGAGTTGAGACGCATAGCGCAAATCGCTGCCGCTATTCAAAACGGCAACAACAACGCTAAAGCACAACAGTTGGTGCGCACAGGTATTGCCGGCACAGACACACGAGCCAATTTCAGCCTTACGCTTTGTCGCCATTTGCTACAGGTTTATGGAGATGCCGTGCAACTCTACTCCTGCGAAGGAGATGAAGCATGGAGTAAAGAGATTTTACGCTGCACGCTTCCCTTTGCTGAAAGTGAGCAACTCAATGATTCTTCCGTAACACTCGAAAGCTGGTTATTGCAATACAAAAAAGACACAGGGAAAAATGCACTGGCGCTACTGATTGCATTACTTGATTCCGTAGCCGTTTCAGCCGCCATCAAAGAGCAGCTATTTGATGCTTTGAAGATATTTGTATCTATCACTTTGAATGACCCGGTTCCTTCGCGAACTAATTTAAATATACTCAACACTCCTGTTTTCTACCACAAAAAAGAACTTGCTAAAAAAGTTGATGCACTGCAGCTCATTAAAGAACCACTTACTGAAAAAGTTGCATTAACTAAAACAGAAAAAGAGAAACTTGTGAGTGCTGCAAGAGCCTCGTTGTTCTTACTTAATAGGGAAACGGATACAATTACCTACACCAACATCAATACCATCGAACAGCACAATACCGGCAAAGGAATATCCATTGTTTTGTTTGAACTGGAACCCAACCGCAGATTGGCTTTTGAAACCTATGCCGGATACATGGCCTTCAAAAATGGCATTCCGGTAGCGTATGGTGGTGCCTGGCCTTTTGGCTATACGGCCAAAATAGGTTTGAACATTTACGAACCATTTCGTGGTGGCGAATCGGCTCATTTATTTTGCCAACTGATGCGGGTGTACCATCACAGATTCGGGGTGAAAGAATTCACTGTTGAACCTTACCAAATGGGACATGGCAATAAAGAGGGATTACTCTCGGGTGCATTTTGGTTTTACTACCGCATGGGCTTTAGACCGGTAGAAGAAAAGATTGCCCGCTTAGCTGAGGAAGAACAACAAAAAATAAGTACACAAAAAGGGTACCGTACACCGCTTAACACCATGAAGAAACTGGTAGCAGGCAATGCTGCACTTGTTATTGAAGCTTTGCCCCACAACGCACTTACACAAACGCACCTGAGTTGCCTGAGCAATAACGTAAGTGAATACATCAACACGGCTTACAAAGGAGACCGTCAAAAAGCAGTGGAAAAAAGCAGTGCTTCCATGCGCCATCAACTGAATATCTCCTCGCAAATCTGGAAAAATTACAGCGAGTCGCAGCAGAACAGTTTCAATCAACTTAGCTTATTGTTTGTTCAGCTAAGCAATATCCGTCAATGGAAAGATTCGGAGAAGAAGCAACTACTACAATGGATGCTGAACAAAGGAGGAGTAAGCGAATATGCCTGTCCTGAAATTTTACAGAAGCACGCTGCACTCAGCGCAGCAATGATTGATTTACTCCAAAACTGATTTACACCTTAAGCGCTGAAACGCGCACTTGAATCAAAAAAACAGACCGCTAAACTTCTTACGGTTTAAAATTTCGGGTAAATGCAGTTGCTTTGCATCCGGATTTAACGCCCTGCCCTATGGAATTTTTTCTTATCTACCCTGTTTTTATAGGCATATCAGTAGTTACTGCTCAATATGCGCGTGAAAAAGGTTACTCCGGTCGCTGGTGGTTTTTGATTGCCTCTCTTGCACCGGTGGTTTCACTGCTTATTTTATTTCTGCTCAAGCGCAAGCCGAGTCGTATTGACCCGCCCGTAAATATGGAAGACAACAGCAAAGTGTTGTTTCAACGCGATGCGATTAACGGACAGAAAATTCTTTTGTAATAATCGCTTGCAATTCGGGGTAGATATTTGCAGAAGCGGCCACTATACTTTTCCCGTGGATGTAATTGTCTCCTCCGTTAAAATCAGTTATTTTACCTCCGGCTTCCTGCACCAGCAAACAGCCTGCGGCAACATCCCACGCATGAAGACTCAATTCAAAAAAACCATCAAACCTGCCACAGGCCACGTAGGCCAGATCAACGGCTGCTGAGCCCAGTCTGCGCAAACCACGTGAGGTGCGCATCAGTTCCTTCAGCACAGCTAAATAGTTCTCCAGTCCGTCAAAATCATAGTACGGAAAACCGGTTGCCATTAAGGTGTTGCCAAGTTCTGTGTGTGTGCTCACATGAATCGGCTTCCCATTCAACTGTGCACCCTCACCTTTAGCTGCAAAAAAATACTCATCATGGTTAATTTCATATACGGCTCCCAGCAAAAGTTCTTTGCCTCGTGCCAAAGCCACACTCACACTGTACACCGGTATACCGTGAATAAAATTTGTAGTACCATCCAACGGGTCAATAATCCAATGCAGACCTTCGGTTGTTTGCGTTGTAGTTTGTTCCTCTGTTAAAAAACCGGCTTCTGGCAACAATAGTTTCAGGTTGCTCACCAATTGATTCTCGGCCTCCTGATCAACATACGACACCAGTTGATTAAAACTTTTACTGCTCACAGCCGCTTCCTGAAACGATATTCTTTCGCGGGCAATAAACTGCCCTGCCTGTTTAACAGTCTGTTCAAATTCCGGAGCGAGATGAAGATAATTACTCATGCTGCAATATTAAATAAGAAAGCCGAACCAAAGGTCCGGCTTCTTAACTGAAATGGAATTATTAATAAACTATTGAACAAAAATGGTTTTAACAGTTGATTGCCCGTTTTGTTGAAGAACGAGGTAATAAATACCTTTTAACAAACCTTCTGGCAACTGCACCGGAATTAAATTAGCTCCTGTTTCAAATGATTCAGAAAAGAGTTGCTGCACTTTTGTTCCGTTGCGGTTAATTAATTCAGCCTTTACAATCCCGTCTTTTTTAAGTTGCATGGACAGATTAAACTTGTCCTTTACCGGATTGGGGTAAACTTCTACACCACCCATGGCAGTAACATCTGCTGTACCTGTGGTTGCCGGAGCAAATGTTTTGGTAGCAGAATAAATCAAATCACCGTTATCGGAATTGCTGCTGTTGGATGCATTTCCGTAGGCCAGAAAACGAACTGTACCTTGTGCTGTAGCGGGTGCGGTCCAGTTAAAGGTCCAGATTTTAGAATCTGTTCCCGATAAACCCGCAGAAGTATGTGTGGCATAACTATTCTGAACCTGTACCGCTGAATTACCTCCGCTATTCAATGTACCACGGGTGCTTCCACTGCCGTTATCTGCTGTTAAAGCAAAACCGAATTTACTTCTGCCTGTGGTAGCTACGGATACCTGAACCTGATACGTTTGACCCGGAACATAACCTATTGGGTCGCCAACAATGGAAACCGAGGCTGAGCCGGATCCGGAATTAATGGCTGCTCCCCCATGACAACCGGTGCAAGCAGCAGGACCGGGAGCACCTGAAGTGTAAGAGTGAAGCTGATGGCTCTCTGAACAGGTGTCAAAAACAATAAAAAGTGTGGTTACAACTACAAAAGATAGGAAAAATTTATAAATCATATTTACGGTTATTTGTGGGGTAAGATATATGTACAAGCATATAAGTTGCATGATTGTTTTCACATTTTATAAACGTTTGCATGAATAATCTGTTATTTATGTATTTTCACGCCCCGAAAAAGCACCCCATCCGTAAAATCATAATCAATTCAAAGTCATGTCAATAATGCGTTTTAAGGCCATCGAAACCATCAGCAGCCGTAAGGTGGTTCCGGTTGATGTTCCGTCTGAAAAAATTTCTGATTATTTCGCCTGCAATGTTTTCACACCGCAGGTTATGCGCAATTTCTTAACCAAAGATGCGTATGAAGCGGTAATGCATGCTATTCACACGGGAGATAAAATTGACCGTAAACTGGCCGATCAGGTGGCCAATGGCATGAAGCATTGGGCACACAATCAAGGGGCAACGCATTACACCCACTGGTTTCAACCGCTTACAGGCTCCACTGCCGAGAAGCACGATGCTTTTTTTGAACCCGCTGAAGACGGACAATCCATAGAAAAATTCACCGGCAACTCGCTGGTACAGCAGGAGCCCGATGCTTCCAGCTTTCCAAACGGAGGTATACGCAACACATTTGAAGCCCGCGGGTATACTGCCTGGGACCCTTCATCTCCTGCCTTCATCATGGAAAACACCAGCGGAAAAACGTTGTGCATTCCTACCATTTTTGTTTCTTATACCGGTGAAGCCTTAGATTATAAAGCACCTTTACTGAAAGCACTGCACATTCTTGAATCAGCTACGGTTGATGTGTGTTCGTCTTATTTCGATAAAAAAATAACCAAGGCACATGCCTCATTGGGCATTGAACAGGAATACTTTTTAGTAGACTCAGCATTTTACCTAGCCCGCCCTGATTTAATGCTCACAGGAAGAACCCTGGTTGGCCACACACCGGCAAAAGGGCAGCAACTGGAGGACCACTACTTTGGCTCCATTCCTGAGCGAGTTTACCAGTTTATGCTTGATTTCGAAACAGAATCGCTTAAGTTGGGCATTCCCTTGAAGACCCGCCACAATGAGGTGGCTCCTTCGCAGTTTGAATGCGCCCCCATGTTTGAGGAAGCTAATCTGGCCGTTGACCACAATCAACTTTTAATGGACATTATGGAGAAAGTAGCGAAGAAACATAACTTCGAAGTACTGCTGCACGAAAAGCCATTTGCAGGCATCAACGGGTCGGGCAAACACAACAACTGGTCTATCATTACCAATACCGGTGTAAATCTGCTATCACCGGGCTCAACCCCCATGAATAACCTGCAGTTTTTAACCTTCTTCGTAAACATCATTAAAGCCGTTCATGACAATGCTGATTTGATGCGCGCCAGTATTGCCTCTGCAGCCAACGATCACCGTTTGGGGGCCAATGAAGCTCCTCCTGCTATCATGTCTATCTTTATCGGAACTCAACTGAGTGATGTATTAAGGCAGTTTGAGAGCACCAACACTAAAGCTGCTGATGCCAACAAAGTGGGTAGCATTAATTTCCCTAAGATTCCTGAAATTTTATTGGATAATACCGACCGTAACCGCACATCACCATTTGCCTTTACCGGAAATAAATTTGAGTTCAGGGCTGTAGGATCTTCAGCCAACTGCTCCTCTGCATTGGTAGTGCTCAACACTATTGTGGCAAACCAACTGTTGGAGTTCAAAAAGGAAGTAGATGCCTTGGTGAAAAAGGGAGAAAAGACTGAAGCGGCTATTGCTAAAATTTTGCGCGGCTATATCAAAACTACCAAGAAAATTCTTTTTGAAGGCAACGGATACGGAGACGAGTGGGTAAAAGAAGCCACCAAGCGCGGATTGAAAAACATCAAAACCACACCACAGGCTTTAGATGCTTATGTAACCAAACAATCCAAAGACCTCTTTATCAAGAACAATATTTTTAACGAGAAAGAACTGGAAGCCCGCCACGAGATTATGCTGGAAGATTACATCAAAAAAATCCAGATTGAATCACGCGTAATTGGTGAACTGGCTCATTCCTACATTGTACCCGCAGCACTTAACTACCAGAAAAAACTGAGTGATAATGCGGCCAGCCTCAAGCTACTCGGTGTAAACAAAAAAGTGTATCAGGTACAACTCGATTTAATTAACGAGATAGGCGAAAGAGTAACCACCATTGTAAACAGTGTAAATGCTATGGTGGAAGAACGCAAAAAAGCCAACAACATGGCCGACACACATAAACGGGCTATTGCCTACTGTAATAAGATAAAAACTTACTTTGACATAATCCGCTACAACAGTGATAAACTGGAGCTCATTGTTGAAGATGAATTGTGGCAACTGCCCAAATACAGAGAAATGTTATTTATCAAATAATAAAAAGCGGGCTACAAATCCCGCTTTTTTTGTTCATTCACAGCATTTAGCAGGTTAATTTGCACTAAGTACAGCCCAAATGGTTGTTTTTTTACTTATTTTCTTCATATTTGAAAATATTTGATATCTAAATTCAGTTAATACGATACGATGAAATTACAGAGATTTACTTACTTACTATTATCTTTTGTAGCTTTTGCTATTTTAACTGCAGGTTCTTGCGGTGGGGGAAAAGGTAACATGAAAGCTGCCAATGAAGCCTTTGATAAAAAGGAGTACTTTGTTGCGCTGGAGTCTTACAAAAGTGTTTACAGCACCACCAAAGACAAAGAAGAAAAGAAAGAGGCTTGCTTTAAAACAGCTGAAAGCTACCGTATGGTGAATGACACCAAAAACGCTGAAGCCTGGTATAAAAAAGCCATCAAAGCTGGTTATAAAAACCCCGAGGCACAATTTCGCTATGCTGAATCTCTCAAAAACAATCAAAAATATGCAGAGGCAATCTCCGAGTTTAAAACATATCTGAAAACTCACCCGAATGATGAGCGTGCGCTTAAAATGATTCGCGGCTGTGAAGATGCCCTTAAATGGAAAAACGAAAAAACACGTTATATCGTAGAAAACTGTAAAGAACTGAATACTAAATTCAGTGATTTTGGTCCGGCATATTACAAAAACACTGCATTATACTTTGCCTCCGACCGTGAACAGGGAAAAAGTAAAAACATGTATGTGTGGACCGGTAACATGTACTGCGATATCTATTCTGCCAACCTCAAAAAGAATAAACTCTCTGCACCAGCCATTCTCGAAGGCTTAATCAATACCAAGTTTAATGATGCTACGCTTTGTTTCGATAAAAAAGGAACTACCATGTACTATACACAGTGCAACGGTATTAACGGAGATAAAAATTCATGTAAAATTTATACCAGCAGTTTAAAGGGAAAAGAATGGAGCGAACCGGTGGTTCTGCCTTTCTGTAGTGACTCTTTCAGTTGCGGACACCCTACTCTGTCTGATGACGGCAATATCCTGTATTTCTCCTCCGATATGCCCGGAGGTAAAGGTGGTAAAGACATCTATTTCGTTAACTGGGTGAAGAAAAGTAAAACCTGGAGCGATCCGGTAAACATCGGAGATAAAATCAATACCGAAGGGCATGAAATGTTCCCGTTCATTCACGCTGATGGCACATTGTACTTCTCTTCCAACGGACATATTGGTTTAGGTGGACTGGATATCTTCTCCTCCAAAGGAACCGGTGTAGAATGGAGTGAGCCTAAAAACATGAAATCACCGCTTAACTCAGGCGGTGACGACTTCGGATTTATTTGTGACGGCTCGAAAGAATTCGGTTATTTTTCTTCCAATCGTGAAGGCGGCCGCGGACAAGATGATATATGGAAATTTGCTATGACACCGCTTAAATTCACTATCAGTGGTGTGGCACGTGATTCCAAAACAAAAGAAATTCTTCCCAACACTTTAATCACCATGACCAACAGTACCGATACCGTGAAACGTACCGCGAAAACAGATAAAGATGGTTATTATAAATTCATTGATTTGAAATCAAGCACCGATTATGAGTTGTTTGCTCAAAAAGAAGATTATTATGATTCACGTCTGGAGTCACAAACTACTAAAGGTCTGGAAGTATCAACCGATTTGATTCAGGATTTCCTGCTTGATCCGTTTGATTACAATGCCATGATTAAAGTAGAAGGTATCTACTATGACTTGGACAAAGCGGATTTGCGTCCGCGTTCACGTGAAATTCTCGATTCGCTTGTTCTTACCCTGAATAAATATCCCCGCATTATCATTGAGTTGGGTTCACACACCGACTGTCGTGCTGACTCTTCTTACAACGTGCGTCTGGCACAAGCACGTGCTGATTCTGCTGTTAACTATGTTATTACTAAAGGTGTTGACCCTGAGCGTTTGATTGCCCGTGGTTACGGTGAAAGTAAACTGGTGAATGATTGTGCTTGCGAAGGCCAATGGGAATTCAGAAAGTGTACTGAAGAAGAACACCAGATGAACAGACGTACCACCGTGCGTATTATCAGCAACAAATTCATCCCCAAAACCAAAACCGAGATGAAAGATTTGAATAAACCTGCAACACCTGCCCCGGGAGGTACAAAACCCGGAACTACTCCTCCACCTCGAAAATGATGAACTTTTAATATCCCAAAAAGCCAGACCTCAGCGGTCTGGCTTTTTTATTGCTACCTACCTTTGCAACCTGAAAATAATCGGGCAACACTGTAACACATGTCTTACTTTTGTTGTTATATAGCATATGAAACGTTTTCTCCTACTTCTGGTCATACTTGCAGGTATATGTTTTGCGCAGGCACAAACTACCACCCCTACCCCGCTCGATTTAGAAATAGAACGTGCACAAATAACATTTGACAGCAAACGCTACAACACTGCAGCAGGTTTGTTCAAACGCTTATATGATAAGATAAAGGACCCTGAGA
>DATGWX010000423.1:0-6282 GCA_035299275.1 Bacteroidia bacterium | reverse complement strand
GCTCAGGTCAAATGAATGTACCAGTGCTCCGCTTTTAACCAAGTGTTCAGTAAAACGCCCGGCACCTGAGCCTGCTTCAAGCACATTTTTACCTTTAAGTTGCTCAACGTTGTAACCTAAGCAACGCTCCAGACGGTCTTTGGAAATGGGATGGCCGGTATAGCTGTCCAGCTGCGTGTTTACGTGAATGTTCCACTGGTAGCCGAATGCCTGCGCATAGTTGTCTGAATCAACAAAGCGGGGAATATTGTTCACTACAGGGAATGTTTCTCCGTTTGCAGTAGTTAATGCTTTGCCATTGGCAGAGAGCGGTTGTTGTGTCTTAGGTGAAATGTAATCAATCATGATAAGGAAAGGTTGTATTTTCTCATCCATGTTTCTATAGCCAGTAACATGAATATTCGTTGGTATAAGCCTTCGCGGCTCATTTGTGTTTTATTGCGTTCTTTACTTAAAAACTGCTCTACCCAAAGGGCGGTTTTTTCAGGTGTAATTAATGCATTTATTCTGCTGTGTTCACTGCATAGTTTTTCTCTGATGTATGCACTCATCTCGGGAGTAATAATACTGTCGAGCGGAATGGCAAAGCCGCTTTTAGGAGAGTCTACTATGCTTGCAGGCAGTTTTTTCTTTAAAATGTAGCGTAATGTTTGTTTACCCTTACGGTCTTTTATTTTGTATTGGTCAGGCAGATTAATACCGGTATCTACCAATTGTTCTTGCATCAGGGGTACGCGTACCTCAATGGCAGCTTTCATGCTCATCATATCTACTTTTTTGAACATGTCACTCAGCAGACTATTACGGAACAATACCTCACTTATGCTGCGGTATTTTTTATCTGCGCTTGCAGGTTTCACTGCAAATAAGCGGGACGTGGGCTGTGCTTCTTTTACTTTAGCTGCAAATGCAGGGGTATACAGGTCTTGTTTATCCTGTTCACTCAGGTAAGCAGACAGACGGAAAAGTCTTTCCTGTGTTGTGTTCAAACTCAGGTTGATGAGCTTAATGAGCTGCCGTGTTTTCTCCGGAAACATTGGTTGTGTTAATTGGAGTAAACTTCGAACACATTTACGCAGCAGCACAGGAAAGCGGTCTATTTTTTCTATATAATCCATGTACCAGAACAGGGAGTAGCCTGCAAATATCTCATCTCCTCCGTCACCGGATAGCGCTACTTTTACATGGCTGCGTATTTTTTTCGAGATCAGGTAGGTGGGTAGGGCTGACGAATCGGCAAAAGGTTGATCGAAGTGGCTGAGTACTTCTTCCATTAATGCCGGTGTGCATTCAGTTTCGTCAATCAGTAATTCGTGGTGTTGTGTATTTAAGATAGCTGAAATTTCTGCTGCTTGTTTTGATTCATCGAAGGCACTGTCATTAAATTTAGCGGTAAATGTTTTTACTTCCTGATTACCCGCAAAGGCTTTCATGGTTTTGACCACCACAGAAGAATCAATGCCACCGCTCAGGAATGCTCCTAAAGGAACATCAGCCACCATGTAAGAGCCTACGGATTGTTGTAATAGTTTTTCTACACCGTTGCTACAGGTTTCAAAGGTATGCCCTGAAGAATCTCCGCTGCCGGCAAATACATCAGCATACCGAACAGTATTGAATGTGTTAGCTGTTTTAATGAGGTAATGTGCAGGTGCTACTGCATTGATGTGTTCAAACCCGGTTGCAGGTTCCGGCACATAACACAAACTCAGGAAGTCGTGTATAGCTTGCCAGTCGGGTAGGACCTTAATTTCAGGGTGACACAGAATGGCTTTAAGCTCACTGCCAAAATAGAGTGAGTTTTGCTGATGTGTGTAATAGAGCGGTTTAATGCCAAAACGGTCGCGGGCCAGTAACAGTTTATTTTGTTTGGTATCGAAAAGTGCAATGGCAAACATGCCTTCCAGCTTTTCGAACAAGCCTTCCCCATATTCTTCATACAGGTGGGGCACAATTTCGCAGTCTGAGTTTCCTATAAAAATGTGGCCCTTTTTAATCAGTTGTTCTTTTAAAGGAGCAAAGTTGTATAACTCACCGTTTATCACGGCCACTATGGTTTTATCCTCGTTATAAAAAGGTTGAGCACCGCTGGCAGAAGTGTCAATGATGCTAAGGCGCGTGTGTACCAACAGGCAGTTGTTGTGCGTAAAGCTACCGTTTCCATCCGGCCCGCGGTGATGCAAAGCTTTGGTGATAGCCTCCGTTTTTTGCAAACTGCCGTCTATGGTTGAATTACTGAATATACCGCCTATGCCGCACATGGTTAGTTAAGTTTTAACATTCTTTGGTATATCTCCAGGTATCTTTTGCTCATTGTTTCAATGGTGTACTGTTCGGTAAAAGTTTTTTTACCAAGAGTTGAAAGGGTCTTTCTTAGTGTTTCATTTTCCATCAGGTTAATAATTGCTTTTGCAAACTCTCCGGCAGAGAACTTCTCAACCAGAATTCCGCATTGGTGCTGTGTGACAATGTCACCTGAATCACCGGCATCTGTGGTTACAAAAGGGATACCCATGGCCATGTATTCTACCAGTACGTTGGGGAATCCTTCTAAGTCAGAACAAAGTACTGCTGCATTAAATGAACGCGCAATCAAATGGGCTTTCTCAGTCAAACCTGTAAACAAAATGCGCTTTTCCATTCCTGTCTCTTGCGCCCGTTTTTTTGCTTCCTGCAACAAAGGTCCTGTTCCAACCAAAATAAAATTGGGGCGCAACGGGTGTTCCTTCAGTTCAAGGGCAATGTCCATCATTCGGTCTCCACGCTTGTTGGAATCAAATTTTCCGATATAGCCTATTATGGGGTTATTATCCGGGAAGTATTTTGTAGTCCGGAATTGCTCACTGAAGTCAGTTGCACTTAGTCCATTGGGTATAAATTCGATTGCTGTCTTGATGCCCAGCGTTTCTTTCAGATACTTAACTCCTTTTTTACTGTTGCAGATAAAAATGTCAGGCTGAAAAAAAGGCAATTGTATCAGCGAGCGGATAATTTTACTTTCTATCACAGATGATCCGAAGCCGGCTATCAACCCGGTTTTTCTATTGAACAACAAAATTGTTTTACAATAGATAGATGTTTCCAAATCAAAGCAATGTATAACGTCTGGTTGGTAAGCGCGTATTTCATTTTTTAAACACTGCCATTTCTTTTTATAGGTGTCTTTGGTAAATGCTGTTTGTCCATCCAGAACATATTCGGTTGGTACGTCAGTAAGTTCATATTTTTTACACTCATGAGAAGCGGAGATATGCTTATACAAGGCTTCCATTCTTCTTTCAGTTCCACCCAATCCGAATTTCCTGATAACCAAAAGTATTTTCATTTCAGGGCTTTGGCTAAGGTGTATAAGATTCCTGACCTGTAAATTCCGGTACGTGGTATGGTGTAATTCCGGAGTGTTGCAGTACTACTTTGGCGAGTTACTGAAAAAGCAGCTTTGAACCCGCAACTTTTAACAATCCCGGCTACCCTGTCGTCACAATCACCTTCGGGATAAGCAAACAGGTTTACCTCTTTCCCCGTAATTTTTTCCAGTATACTTTTGTTTTGCAGTATGTCATTCCGGCAAACATCATCGCTTTCATTGGTTAAGCGGGGATGAGCATGTGAATGCGCCCCTATATTCAGGTAGGCTGAGCCGGAGGCTTCTTTTAGCAAAGCTTCACTCACTCCACCATATATTGTTTTTGCAGTCGCATCATCCAACTGTAAAGGAATATCTAAGGATTGGATTTCATCGTTTAATGCTGCAATAGTTTTACTGGTATAATGTTTCCAGAAATCAGGAGTCGCTTTGCCATTTCGGTTAGCTGAATGAACTCTGGCAAACCATAACCCCTGAGTATTGTTAAGGTGAATGGTGTTGACAAAAATGGTCAGCGGTATTTTTAACTCATCTGCCACAGGTAATGCATATCGAAACTGGTTATCAAATCCGTCATCTAATGTCAGTAATGCATCTCTTCGGTCAAATTTATCAGCTTCCAGCTTTTGGAGAAATTCCTGGGCAGAAAGAAAATGGTATACTCGCTTTAGTATCTTTAAAGATTGCCTGAATTCACTGATGCTGTGTGCGCCTACATCTACCGTATTGGTTACGGTAGTGTCAGGGATAACAGCATGAAAGCAGAATGTTTTCGGGTACATTAAAAGTAATCGATATCTACTGTAGTGAAATTAAGTTGTTCCACCTGCAGGTTGTTTATTGGCAGGTAACCAATAGGAGAACCTTTTGTGAACGGGTAAGTTTTGCTCAATAAAGTATCCCAGTAATTGTTCTCGTTTACGCTGAAGGAAATAACCGGTATACCATGAAAGAAGGCATACTGCTTTAATTTTCGGAGTATTTTTTTGAAGGTAACAAGGTCGGTTTTTTCGATGTCACCTATTTGCATGCTCTTGGATATTTTTACCCATACTTTTACTCCATCAACAGCTATGATGGTGTTTTCTGTATAGCTTTTGTAATTAATGTAGGTACTTGATTTATCAATCGCTATACCGTTTACCTGAAGTGATGCACCGGGAAATGCATCTACATCTTTTTTTGACAGAATTTGTATGCCGGGAAATTTACTCATGGCTTTACTTTCACTTCGTTTATTGAGTAAGGAAAGCGGAAGGGTAGGCACTATAAAACGGTAGTTGTGAAAGTTATTCATAAACTGCCAGTTCAGCTTTTTCTTAAATCCGGGAAATGAATTGTCATTGGGAAAACCAAAAACCAGTTCGATGCCTTTTTCCTTGCACAGCTCGTAAGTTTTTACGGCCAGAGTCACAAACAAACCTTTTCCCTGATAAGCCGGGTTGGTGGCAGTGTCTCCCGATTGCGCGCCCATAATCTTTTTACCATTCAACTGCATAAGTGTAGGAAACACAGCATAGGTTGCAGCAGGTATATCGCCATCATAAGCAATGTAACCAATGTGTGATATACCAATAGCGCTTGTATCAAACTTTTTTATCAGGTACTCGGTGCTGAATTCAGTGTTGAATGCCAGTTCTAATACCCGCTTTACATCTGTGATATTCTCCGGTTGAATCCGTTTATATGTGAAGTCTGTCATGGCGGTTTAGTTTATAAATACTTCCTCCAAAGAGTGAATGTTTTTTTTCAGTGTAAATGAATCGATATTGATCTTAAATGGTGGCAGGATCATTATCTCTTTTAGTGCCATCGCCATCGCATGGGCGTTTTCTTTCTCTATCATTTTTCCGAAAGGTGCTATCTGAAAAATTTCTTCTACTCCACCTACATTGGTTGCTACACTGGGTAGATTTACCTGCATGGCTTCTAATAAAGCATTGGGGAAACTTTCGGTTCGGGAAGGGAGTACAAATACATCAAAGGCAGGTAAATATTGAGCTGCATTGGGCAGGTTGCCCATAAGTAAAATGCGCTTTTCCATTCTTAACACACTTATTTGCTGCATCAGTTTGGCCTGGTCTTCTCCGTCTCCGATTAAGACCAACAGTACCTTTTCATCATTCGGAAATGCTTGTGCAAATGCATTTACCAATATGTCTTGTCCTTTATCGGCACACAAGCGCGCAATGCATCCTACTATTTTTGTGCCGTGTGGCAGGTGCAGTTTTTGTAAAGCTTCTTCTTTTGTGAGTACTGATTGCATTGGTGCAATGCCGTTGTATATTACTATACACTTTTTTCTGAATAGGGCCGGAACATATTCCTTTATTTTGCCTGAGTTGCAAATGATACGACTGCTGATGGCTGAAATCAACCACTCGATTATCTTTCTTTTTATGGGAAAGTTAAACCGGCCCCTCACTCCCGTAATAAATTTTACGCCAGCTTTCTTTAACGAAGGCCAGGCTACTAATACCGGAAAGGAGGTTTCAAAGGCGCAACTGTAGATTACATCAATTTTATCAGCGGATACACATGCCCGTATTTGTTTGGCTTGGTTACTGTAGTTACCTTCTAACAGTAGAGTATTCACATCCTCAGGTAATGTACCAAAGTCATTTCTTACCGGCTTTACCAATCCCAGTGTTATTGTAAACAAGTCACGGTTTAAACTTTTAGTAAGTTGGTAAAAGTGTTTTTCAGTGCCTCCTGATTGAAGTGTACCTGCCAGCAGTAGTATGTTTTGTTTACGTTGTTTCAGCTTCGGTTTGAATAAGGGTGGTACTTTTTATGGCTGTCGCAATAAGTATATAATACACGGCATTACCGTGCAGGTGGTCAGTGAAAAAGTCCAGAAAAATCAACACGCAACTTTCGAGAATAGCAATATTGAGCACTCGTTGGTTGACGGA
>DATGWX010000422.1:0-1577 GCA_035299275.1 Bacteroidia bacterium | reverse complement strand
ACCAATATGTTCATCTCCTCTGCTATTATATCTTCGCTTTATTTCGGAGGATACAACTTCCCCGGCATGGATATGTTCAGCGGTAATACACAGGCTTTGTTGGGCACAGCAGCCTTCTTCCTCAAAATTTTCTTCTTCATTTTCTTCTTCATGTGGATTCGCTGGACCGTGCCGCGTTTCCGCTATGACCAGTTGATGAAGTTGGGCTGGCAGGTAATGATACCTTTGGCTATATTCAACATTTTGGCTACCGGAGCCTGGTTAACATTTAAAGATCAATTAGGATTTTAAGACTATAAAAACATGCAACTCACCAACCGTTCTAAAGTTGTTGTAAAAAAAGAAATGAACTGGGTAGAAAAAATCTACCTGCCGGCCATCTTTGGCGGACTGTTCATTACTATAAAACACTTTTTTCGCAAAGGAGCCACCGTGCGTTACCCTGAGGTAAAGCGTGAAGTGAGCAACGTGTACCGTGGCCGCCACGTATTGAAACGTGACGAACAAGGGCGCGAAAACTGTACCGCTTGCGGCTTATGTGCCGTAGCCTGCCCTGCTGAAGCCATTACCATGGATGCTGCCGAGCGTAAAAAGGGCGAAGAGCACCTGTACCGTGAGGAGAAGTATGCTGCCAAATATGAGATTAACATGCTGCGCTGCATCTTTTGCGGATTATGCGAAGAGGCCTGCCCCAAGCAAGCCATCTACCTCACTACTGAGTTTGCCGCAGCCAGTTATGAACGCGAAGATTTTATTTACGGCAAAGACAAACTGGTAGAAAAAATTGACCAACGTATAGATGTAAACCTGCGTAAGGAAGTACATACCTCTTAACGCATTTTTATTGTAATGAATAAACTTTTAATATTGCCCACCAATAGCTGAAACAGGAAAATGAGTCACTACGTATTTTTATTTCTTTCCCTTCTGTCCATACTGTGTGCCATGGCTGTAATATTTGCCAGAAACCCTATTTACAGTGTGATGTACCTCATTCTTTGTTTTTTCTCTATTGCCGGTCACTACGTGCTGCTCAATGCACAGTTTCTGGCTATCGTACACATCATTGTGTATTCAGGAGCCATTATGGTACTTTTCCTGTTCACGGTAATGTTGCTTAACCTGAATGCCGACAGCGAAACACATAAACCCATGCTGCTTAAGTTTGCAGCAGTGATAGCCGGTGGCACGTTGATGATTACCTTGCTGGCTACTTTCCGCAATGCAGAGATTTTGCAAACCACTGACCCTATCAATGCCCAACTGGGTTTGGTAAAAAATCTTGGTCACGTGTTGTTCACTGATTTTGTATTGCCTTTTGAAATATCATCTGTGTTGTTTATAGCTGCCATGGTAGGTGCAGTAATATTGGCTAAAAAAGAATTAAATTAATGGAAACAGTAAGCGAAACCATCCGACTTGTTCCCATCAACTGGTATCTGGCATTAAGCACTATCTTGTTTTCGATAGGTGTGGCCGGGGTATTGTTGAGGCGGAATGCCATTGTTATTTTCATGTCGATTGAGCTTATGCTCAACTCGGTGAATTTGTTGCTGGCGGCCTTTTCGGCTTATTCC
>DATGWX010000421.1:0-3293 GCA_035299275.1 Bacteroidia bacterium | reverse complement strand
GGCTGATAGCTGGGCACGTATCTGGTGCTTGCGACCGGTGAGTAATTCAATACGCAGCAACGTTTGGTTTCCTTTTTTTGATTGAACCGTGTACCTCAGTTGCGCTTTATCAGCTCCGGGCACTTCACTCACAAATGCTTTGGTCATATTGCGTTTCTCATCACGTTTTAACCAGTGCGTTATTAAATCTGATTCCAAAGGCGGCATATGCTCTACCCAGGCCTCATACATTTTTGTTACTTCCCTTTTCTGAAACTGTTCGTTCATGCGGGTGAGTGCTTTACTGGTTCGGGCAAATAACACAATACCTTCCACCGGCATATCTAACCGATGTATTACGCCTAAAAAAACATCACCGGGTTTTTGGTATTTTTCTTTGATGTAGTGTTTCACCTCGTCTTCCAGACTAAGTGGCTTACCAGGCTCAGGTTGTACGGTTTGGCCAGCTTTCTTAAAAGCGGCTATCAGGTGATTGTCTTCGAAGAGTATCTTCACAATCAGTATTGTTCTTTTTCGTTAGGGAAGTCGCTTGATTTTACATCAGCCACGTAATGTTCCACTGCTTTTTGAATTTCATCGTACAGGTTAAGGTACCTGCGCAAAAATTTGGGTGAAAAATCTTTGTTAATACCCAGCATATCATGACTCACCAATACCTGCCCGTCCACATGCGGGCCTGCTCCAATACCTATGATGGGAATCTTTACCGACTCGGCCACTTGCTTAGCCAAGGAAGAAGGAATTTTTTCTAGTACAATGGCAAAACATCCGGCTTCTTCCAATAGTCTTGCATCGTTAATCAACTTGGCGGCCTCAGCATTTTCTTTAGCACGCACTTCATACGTACCGAATTTATAAATGCTTTGCGGGGTAAGTCCTAAATGCCCCATAACGGGTATGCCTGCAGTTAATATGCGTTTTACGGATTCTACTACTTCTTCTCCCCCCTCTAATTTTACTGCATGCGCCTCTGCTTCTTTCATAATGCGGATGGCGGAATTAAGTGCTTCTTTCGAGTTACCCTGATAGGAACCGAAAGGTAAATCAACCACCACCAGAGAACGGTTAACGGCACGTATTACGGCTGAGGCATGTGAAATCATTTCGTCCAGCGTAATGGGTAAAGTGGTTTCGTGGCCGTGCATCACATTACTGGCACTGTCGCCCACCAGCAATACATCTATTTTGGCCGCATCAAAAATTTTGGCCATGCTGTAATCATAAGCGGTGAGCATGGAAATTTTTTCCCCGCGCATTTTCATTTCCTGCAAAACGTGCGTGGTAATTTTTTTCACCTCTTTGTTCAACTGTGTTGACATAACAATGATTTAAGCAACGAAGGTAGCTGTTTTTGAAAAGTGTACAATAGCCTATGGCTTTTGCTTCCGGCACTTTTGCAACTCTTTCTGCAAGTGCTCCACCTGTTTTTCAAGTTCTGTAAGTTTTTGCTCCTTGGTAAGCGGCACTTGAGGCGGCTCAGGCTTAACTGCTTTTGGTGCAGGCGGCTTACAGTGTATACTCACCTCATCAAACAACACATGTGTATCCTCTGCCACGTAAAGTCCGGGTTTACCTTTCAGCAAAGTGGTATCTTCAAATGAAGCTTCATATATATTGTTAAAAAACACATCGAACCTTCCGCTATCGGCACGCAACAAAATTCCGTTAACCAGTTTGCCTTGAAACAGTGCCTCACTTTTTTTCCACCCCAGCTTGTCGCCATCGGTTAACAGCAGTTGCTCGTTATTGGCTTTCACCCACATGCGGTATTGCTTTTTTTCATTTATCTCCAACACATAAAACCCTCCTGCACTCACCATACACACCATGCCGGCACTTTGCATTTTATTGGTATGCCGCTCAAACGCAATGCTCACGCTCATCTCCAATGCAGATGAAGAGACAAAATCAGGCACGGGAATTACATCACTGCGATTGGCCTTGCGGTGCACCAGGTACTGCCCGTTTTGTATTAGGTAGAGCTTGTCCATGTTGCTGTTTTGCTCCCAGCCCCTGGTGCTTTCCGTAAAATCATCTGTAAAACAGTTGTTCGAAAAATCTGCCTCAATTAACTGGGCCCATGCAACCTGTGTTAAGCAAATATGTACTAAGAGAAAAACTATCCGTGTTGCCCGCATTTGTTCAAATATATAAAAAACATCAAAGTTTGATGAATACGATTAAATTTGCCGCCATGTTTTTGAAAGCCAAACAACTCTTTATTTGCCTGCTTCTGTTGCTGGGAACCGCACTTTCTTCGTGCGAAACCGACCTGGATGCCAATGCGCCTTACAAGGAAACCGCAGTGGTTTACGGCCTGCTTGACTTTAATCAACCACGCCAGTATGTGCGTGTACAAAAAACTTTTCAAAACGGCACCGGCAATGCATATGATTACGCCAAAATAACAGACTCCCTCTACTTCAAAAACATTACCGTTAAACTCATTAACCGTTCCAACGGCTCGTCCATTACTTTGCAAAAAGACAACTCCATCCCCATGAAACCGGGTGTATTTGCCAGCGACAGCAACTTTCTTTACTACACCGACCAGCCCTTAGACAAATGGGCAACTTATGAGTTGGAGATTACCAACAACGAAACCAACACCACCTTCGGAGGAACCACCACTTTGGTAGACAGCGTAAACTGGAGAAATCCTTCACGCACCCTACAAATTCCTTTCGAAGTAAAATCTAACCAGTATTATTCAGTAAGCTGGGAAACCGCCAGAAATGCTTACATGTACGACCTGGTTATCAGAATGTATTACACTGACTACCTCACGAATAACAGCGGACAAGTGATTGACTCCGTTGAGCGCGTGCTAGACTGGCCGGCCATCAAAGGACAAAAAACAGACAATGCCCTGGGTGGAGACCGTAAATCGTTTTCCATCTCTCAAATTAACCTGTTCAGCTTTTTGGCTGCGAATATCCCTGTCACCAATAACGTGAAACGCAGGGCCTACAAGGTTGACTTTATGATTTACGGAGCCTCTCAGGATTTGGCCAGCTACATTTTAATCAATGCCCCCTCTTTTGGTGTGGTACAAAAAAGCACGCAGTACACCAATATCCGCAACGGATTGGGCATTTTCAGCAGCCGCAACCAAAGCAGCATTAAGGGAGTTCCCGTATCCACCCAAATGTGGATTGAAATGGCCAACAGCCCTACACTCAAGAACCTCAAGTTCTTCTAATCTGACGTTTTGACACCGCCCTTTGAGGGCAAACCCGCAGCCATGCTGACAATCCTGTCGGTTTTTGGCAGAAATTCCCTTTGGCAAGACC
>DATGWX010000420.1:0-8796 GCA_035299275.1 Bacteroidia bacterium | reverse complement strand
CTTTTTAAGCGGGCCTTCTAACAGTAACTTGGCCGTAAACGGGTTGGCTGATACCTTGCCCGAAGTCTTTACCTTATTTCCTTCTCTTGTCTGCACATCAACTACAGCCGAAATTCTTCCGCCATATTGGGTATTAAAACCACCGGCATACACATCTGCACTGCGAATGATGTCTGCATCGTAAACCGAAAATAAACCGATGGAGTGAAACGGATTATAAATAACCATACCGTCCATCAGCATTTTGTTTTGAATGGGTGGTCCGCCACGGATGTAAAGTTGCCCGCCTTGGTCACCACTGAACACAACTCCCGGAAGTACCTGTAAGTACTGAATTAAATCGGGCTCACCACCCACGGTTGGAATAAGTTTCAGGTCACGTTGTGTGATGGTTATTTTGGATATTTCTATTTGGGTCTGTTGTTTTTGCTTTTCTGCTGAAATGTTAACTTCTTTCAGTTGGACACTGGCTTTTTGCAGGTAGAAACTGTGGTTGATAATCTTTTTATCTGTAATGGTAAAGTTGTAGGAAGACGTATCATAACCTAAGCTGGTGGCCAACAGTACATAGTTGCCCGGCTTTATTTTGCTCAAGGTGAAAAAGCCGGTGAGGTCAGTAATGGCTACATTTTGGGTTCCCTGAATGTAAACGGTGGTAAAGGCTAAAGGCTCGGCAGTGGTTTTATCGTAAACAAATCCGCGGATTTCTCCGCTTTGTGCCAGTGCCGACAGCAGGCCTAATCCTATGGTAATTAAGGTTAAAGTGTACTTTCTCAGGTTCATTTGTGTTTTTTAAAAGCGCCACGAATATATACTTTATCCCAATCAAATGCTGAGCGTAAAAGGTTGCATGGCATTTACCCGTTTATTCGAAACGAATGGACTTAATGGGGCTGATGCGGTTAACCAATATAAGAGGTAATAACATGGCACAACAACACAGAACAAACGTACCCAAGTTGATAAGCAGAAGGTTGCTCCATTGAAAGTTAACCGGCACGCTGTTCATGTAATAACTGGCCTGGTCGAGTTTAACCACACTGAATTGTTTTTGAAGCAGGCAAAGTCCGGCACCAATAATATTGCCCCAGAAAATTCCTTGCAGAATAAGTTTCCCCGAGATAATCAGAAATATTTTCCGAACACTACCTGAGGTAGAACCAAACGCTTTAAACAAGCCGATCATTTGGGTGCGTTCCAGGATAAGTATAAGTATGGCCGTTATCATGTTGATGGTAGATACCAGAAACATAAGCACCATAATTACCACCACATTTACATCCAGCAGTTCAAGCCATTCAAACAGATTGGGGTTAATTTCCCTTATGGAATTGGCCTCGTATTGATAGCCGATAAGTTCATTTACACGTTGGGTATTATCATCCAGATGGTCAAAATTATCGAGCAGAATTTCAAATCCTCCCACCATACTTTTGCTCCAGTCGTTGAGTTTTTGAATGTGGCCGATGTCGCACAGCATGTAAAGTTTGTCAAACTCCTCCAAACCGGTCTCATAAATTCCTGCAATTTTAAATTTGCGCACCCGCACAGGCTCCTGAATAAAATAGATTACCAGACTCATGCCCGTGTCTAAACGTAATTTATCAGCAGTGTATTTGGAGATAATAACTTCGTTGTTTGGAACAGTATCGTTGCTCACAAATCTTTTCCCGCGGGAAAGTTTGTCATTAAAAAAGCTCCAGTTAAAATCACGCCCTATGCCTTTGAGCACAATGGCTTCAATATCGTTCTCTGTTCGTATTAATCCTGCTTTGGTGGCAAATCCCTGAATGTGCTTAACTCCCGGTAATTGTTTGATATCTTTGTTGAATGCCTGGTAGCGGTAAATGGGGGCTGTTTCGTAAGAATTGTTTAAATCAACGTGTGCAATTTGAATATGCGAGCCGAAGCCGGTAATTTTGTCCCTGATTTCCTGCTGAAAGCCGGTAACAATGGACAGCGAGATAATCATAACGGCAACGCTTAAAGCTACTCCTGCAACGGCAATACGTACAATGAGCCTCGAAAAGCTTTTTTGTCCGTAGGCCGACAAACGTTGGGCTATGTAAGCAGCAAAATTCAATATATGAAAATGAAAGTGGTCAAATATACGCAAGCGATACTGTTTTTAATGCTGTTTTGTTCTGCAACAACCCATGCCGCTATAATTACCGGGGCTGAACAAATCTCAGCCTATATGCCGTTGTTGAAAGGTAAAAAGGTAGGCTTGGTTGTGAATCAAACATCAATGGTAGGCAAGTCGCACCTGGTAGATACGCTGCGCAGTATGAAGGTGAAAATTATACGCATTTTTGCTCCTGAGCATGGTTTTCGTGGCGACCACAGTGCGGGCGCGCATGTGGCCAGCGGCAAAGATGCCAGAACAGGATTGCCTGTGGTATCGTTATACGGAGCCAATAAAAAACCGAAAGCGGAACAGATAGCCGATCTCGATTGGGTGATTTTTGACATTCAGGATGTGGGGGCTCGTTTTTATACTTACATCTCTACCTTACATTACGTGATGGAAACCTGTGCTGCCTTAAAAAAGCCATTGCTAATTCTGGATCGCCCTAATCCCAACGGATATTTTGTAGATGGTCCGGTGCTTGATATGAAATTTCAATCGTTTGTGGGAATGCATCCTGTAGCCATGGTGCATGGGATGACTATAGGTGAGTATGCGCAAATGATTAACGGAGAACGTTGGCTCAAGGACTCCCTTAAGTGCAACATAAAAGTAATTACCTGTAAAAATTACGCTCATAATTTACTCTATAAGTTGCCTGTGCGTCCTTCTCCCAATTTGCCCAACATGGAATCGGTGTATTTGTATCCGTCTTTGTGTTTGTTTGAAGGCACCAATGTGAGCATAGGTCGTGGCACAGATAAGCCCTTTCAATGTATAGGGAAGCCCGATTTTGAAGGAGGTAATTATACCTTCACACCCAAATCAATTCCCGGAGTGGCTGATGACCCGCCATATAAAAACCAGCAGTGCAGCGGATTTGTGTTAAATAATTTTCCGGAACAATACCTGATTAACTCACGAAAAATTTACCTTATGTGGCTTACGGGTTGTTATGAGAAAGAGAAAGACAAGAGTAAGTTTTTCAACGATTTTTTTGATAAACTGGCCGGTACGGATACGTTGCGCAAACAGATAATAGCAGGCACACCGGAGAAAGATATTCGTAAAAGCTGGGAACCGGCTCTCAGCAATTTTAGAAAAACCCGCGAGAAGTACCTGCTGTATCCTGATTATGTCAACTAATCCTTAACATTGCCCCAAACAAACACACCACAGTTTTGAGTCATCCGCATCCTTTACGTATTGTATTTATAGGCACTCCTGATTTTGCTGTTGCTTCATTAAAAGCAATGGTTGAAGCGGGTTATAACATTGTAGGTGTAATTACTGCGCCCGATAAACCTGCCGGAAGGGGAATGCAGCTCCAACATTCGGCAGTAAAAAAATATGCCCTCTCACAGGGACTTCACCTCTTGCAACCGGTTAACCTGAAGAGCCCTGAGTTTGTGGAAGAATTACGAGCCTTAAAAGCCGATTTGCAAGTGGTGATTGCCTTCAGAATGTTGCCGGAGGTTGTTTGGAACATGCCGCCTTTGGGTACGTTTAACCTGCATGCTTCTTTGTTGCCTCAATACCGTGGTGCGGCTCCCATCAATTGGGCCATCATTAACGGAGAGCAGGAAACCGGAGTCACTACGTTTTTTCTAAAACATGAAATTGATACGGGCAAACTACTTCTGCAAGAAAAAGTGGCACTTGATGATACCATCACTGCTGGAGAACTGCACGATGAGCTCATGCACAAAGGTGCACAACTGGTGTTGCGCTCTTTGCAGCTGATAGAAAACGGAACGTACACTACCAATGAACAGGAGCTATTACCCGGAGTTAAACATGCCCCCAAAATATTTACTGAACATTGCCTCATTAACTGGAATAATACAGCTGAACAGGTGCATAATCTGATACGCGGATTAAGTCCTTACCCTGCTGCATTTACTCACTTAGGAGGTAAGGTACTTAAAGTGTACCGAAGCTCAAAAGAGTTAAAAGCAGTGACTGCAGCACCCGGTACCATTGAAAGTGACGGTAAAACATTCATCAAAATTGCAGTTCAGGATGGATTTGTATATTTGCATGAACTGCAACTGGAAGGAAAGAAGCGAATGAAGGCTGATGAGTTTTTGCGCGGCTTCCCTATACAGAATTTTACAACGTTAACTACAAACAACTAACCTCTATACCCATGAGAAAAATTACATTACTCCTTTTAACTTTTATTGCCTCAGTGTCTTTTACCTTGGCACAAACAGCCGATAAAATAGCCATTGTGAAATTAAAAGGTAAGGCTACACAAAAGGTGTTGCCGGATATTGCCGTGGTTTATTTTTCTGTAAATGCACGCGACAAGGCCGAGAACGAAACGCTCAACAAACTGAATACACAAACCCAGTCCATCATTACCCGTATGTTGGGATTAGGTTTTAGCAAAGAGGAAATAAAACTGACCAGCTATCAGATTAATGAGGATTATGTATACGGTGAAAAACCTAAAAAAGTAGGTTATGTGGCCAGTAACACCTTAGTGCTTCGTTTTAAATTTGACAAAGAAAAGCTGGCCAACCTGTTCTCTAAAATTATGCAGGAGCGCACAGAGAATGTGAACATCAACTTTGGTACAGAGATTTCTAAAGATCTTCAGAAAAAGGTATCAGACCAACTTATTAAAGAAGCCATTAAAGATGCCGGAGATAAAGTAAAGATGATTGCTACCATGGCTGATTTACGTATTACCGGTATTAAAGAAATCCGTTACAACGTGGCAGATCATTTCCAACCTATACCTATGATGCGTGAAGCAAAGGTGATGTCAGCTATGGCTGATTCAGCTGCACCTCCGGTATTTGCCAATTTAGATGTGGAAGAAGTAGAACTGTATGAAGAGGTGGAAGTGGCCTACAGTATGGAGAATATTAGGTAATTACCGTTCAAACCCGTAATCGCGCTCAACTTTACACACGCGCACTTTAAATGTTTTGTACCAATTGTTGCGTCCTTTTTCGCGGGCTGTGGTATGCTCTAGGTGTTGTTTCCAGTTTAGTATAGCTTCTTCATTTTCCCAGTAGGATACGGTAATGCCTAAGCCCTCACGCACACTTTCATGGCCCAGATACCCGGGTTGTTGTTGCACCAGCTTTTCCATGTGCTCGCCCATGGCAGCATAACCTTCGTCATTTTCTTCTTTTAGCGAAGTGAAAATAACAGCATAGTAGGGTGGGGCAGGTGTGTCGGCAATTTTCATCTAAGTAGGGTATACGAAACGGTTATCGTTTCAGGTTTTTTTCGTAGAGTTCAATCCATTGTTGAGGCGACATTTTACTCACCAGTTCACCCAGCAAGTCAAACGGAATTTGTTCCGTTTTTTTAAAGCGGATACAACTTTTGCCCATGTCGAGTTTAGTTTTACTGTGCTTCGGGTATTCAGTAGTGAACCATTTTAATAATTGTTCATCAGCATACAGACCCATGTGGTACACCGAGATGGTATTTTTTTGTGAGGCTACGCTTAAAAAAGGAAGAGGCAGCTTGGGGTCGCAATGGTAACCGCTGGGATACAACTTATGCGGTACGACATAACCAATCATGCCGTAACCAATGGTTTCTTCAAATCCTTTGGGCAGTTTTTTCTTAAATAATTTGCGCAATTGATTTACCGCCTGTTGCCTGTCTTCAGGTAGTGAAGCGATATAACTTTCGGGTGTAAGTGCAGTATTCATTTTGTTTATCTGTGAGGCAAATATATTTCAGGTAAGCGGGATGGTTTTCATTTTATGCAGAGTTTTTATTTACAACTTTCGCTCCTGTTCATCAATGGCTAAATCGTTGATGCTGGCATAGCGCTTTGCCATTAAACCGTTGGAATCAAATTCCCAGTTTTCATTTCCGTAGGCTCTCCACCATTGTCCGTTGGCATCATGGTACTCGTATTCAAAGCGCACAGCAATGCGGTTGCCGGTATGTGCCCAATATTCTTTTTTGAGTTTGTACCCTTGTTCTTTCTCCCATTTCCCAATCAGGAATTTAATAATCTCTGCCCTGCCGTTAATAAACAGGTTGCGGTTGCGCCATTCGCTGTTTTCAGTATAAGCTTTGGCAACTCTTTCGGGGTCTTTGCTGTTCCAGGCATCTTCTGCCAGTTGAATTTTTTGCTTGGCCGTTTCTTCTGTAAAAGGCGGAACAGGCATTCTTTTTTCAGTACTCATAAGCGCAATTTTAAAAGACTTGAGAGCGTAATCTGAACAAAGTTAACCAATTCATGAGTTATTCAACTCCGGTATTTCCCCGAGGAGAAAACAGAAAATCAATGGGGTTATCCAACTCATACAGCCACTGGTATCCGTTGCGGTCCTTGCTGCAAAACGGTTCAATCAGGGCGAGCATTTTTTCGTAACCCTTGTAGGTTAATTCGCAAATAAAGTGAGTGCCGTCAACTGTTGTAATGCCTGTGTCTTCATCAGCCAGTTGTAAGGTGAGCCGGCAATTAACGGCATCTATACAGTCCAGCATTTCCAGGTCAAGCGGGTGTTTGTTTTCTAGCAGGCTGTGTTGAATGGCCATGCTCAATTGTGCAGCCTCAAAACGGTCGAACTCCGACAGTCGGATTAACTGCTCTCCTGTATCATCTGTAAATGTTTCTTCTTGTTGAGTGAGGTCAAGAAATTCAAGTTTCATAAAGTTAAATTACCTCGCTAAGGTAAATGAACTTTAGTGTTTTCTTTTCGCTTATTTAAAACCGAACAAAACGGGGAAAACAAAAATCACCAACACGGTCCATGCGCTGTAAACAGGAAGGAAATAAGCGATGCTTTTTTCTACTTCAGGTAGTTTATTTCTGTCTTTTGTTGCTTGAAATAGTTTGACTGTAACGAGTAACAGATTGGTAAGAATGAGTATGTTTCCACCCAGCACGGCAAGTCGGTTGGCAGTTATTCCCCACTCAGTGATGCGGAACAGAATCGCGGACAGGGCTATGCCGTTTACAACAATGGTTATAACCGACAAACCCGATAGCAACAATATCCCGATTGTGTTACCTGTGTTTTTGGATATTTCAGCTATGGAGAAAATGATAATCGCCATCACGCCAATGAGCAGCAAATTAAAAATCATAAGAAATTCTCTGTCGTTGTAAGGGTCTTTACCGGTATAAATAATGGCTGAAAGGTACAGTACCAGCGTAACCAGAACGAGTGGTGTAAATATTTTGGCTATAACGGGAGAAACCTTATTCACCAACTGCGGATTGGTATCTACCAGGTAAGTTGCGAAAATAGGGGCAGCTGCAAGACCTGAAACTACGATATACTCACCGTAGAATTGTTCTATATTTATTTGAATAAGTTCAAATAATCCCAGAGTAATTCCTGTCAATAAACCACCTGCAATGAGTGTGATGGTGCCCATCACCACCAGGTCACCGTTAAATCGTAAAAAGTCTAATCTTTTGTGGTAATCGTTCAGTCGGCCGCCAACAAATGTAAAACCCAGCAATGTCCACAGGAACAGCGGGAGGTGAAGGCAGGCCAAAATCAATGTGTCGCTTTGGTCATTATCCGGAAGGAGGTTGATGTAAACTGCTGAAAGGACTATTGCTGTTGAAAGCAACAGGAGCTTTTGAGTTGACAATTGCTGTTTACGCGCAAAGTATATCGTGAGCATCGGGAACACAATCAACGCCATGTTACGCGGGTAAAAGTATTCAGGATTAATGTTTGCCAGTTGGGGAATTTTAGCCAGCAGTGCTGCCAGAGCAGAAGCCAACAGTACAAACATTAATTCCTTGCGTGTTCCCCAGGATATTTCTTCGTTATCAAAGTTAAGTCGCTCCTGCCATACCTGAGCGGTAATTGATTCCTTAATGCCGGGATAAATATGATTAAATGCTTTTTTAAAAACGTGTTTGTTGTCCCGGTACATTTTTTCCAGTTGCTGCGGATGGCTTAAATTGTGTAAGATGTTTTCTCCCACAGTACTCACCTCCTGTGTGAGTTGGTTTTCGCTTGTTGTTTTCATATGAACCTGCTTTTAAAACTACCAGAGTTGTATTGAGTTATTTCTTATTAATTAATCTTTCCAAGGCATCCAGGTGTTCGCTAAATGCTTTTTTCCCGGCTTTTGATGCCGCATACGAAGTGTTTGGTTTTTTTCCTACAAACTGTTTTTTCACCTCGATGTATTTATATTTTTCCAGTGCAGTTATGTGACTGGCCAGATTACCGTCTGTTATTTGCAACTGCTCTTTGAGTGTACCAAACTCTACAAATTCGTTCACCATCAGAATGGACATAATGCCCAACCTCACCCTGCTTTCAAAGGCTTTGTTTAAATCAGCAATGTAGTTTTTCACTTCTCGTATTTGTTGTACACCGCTATTCCATAAACAATGTGCAGCACTCCGAATCCAAATGCCCAAAACAGCAGTCCGTATTCAGGCACCATAGTAGCCAACAGCCCTGTGGCAATTTCCATAATGCCCAAGTAACGTATGTCATTAAAGGTGTATTTGCCGGCATTTAAAAGTGCCATACCGTAAAAGATTAACGTGGCAGGAGCAATAAGTTCAATGTGCCCGCGGTAGAGTAATATAAGTCCGTATATGGCGCCCGCTACCAACGGAATCAGGAGGTTTATCAAAAGCCGTTTGGCAGTGGTATCCCACACAGCATTGCCTTGTTGTCGGGCTTTTCGTACCGTGAACCAGGTAG
>DATGWX010000419.1:0-16030 GCA_035299275.1 Bacteroidia bacterium | reverse complement strand
GGGATTTGGTAGAGGCGGAGCAACGGGTAGTTCGCGGCGGCGATTTCGAGGTCGTAGTTTCCTGCAAACACTTCGATTCGCACATACGAAAATAGTCCTCACCAAAGTGATGGAAAATATCTGCAACCGACATGTTCTGTTGCTGCGCGATGTAACTGTCTAAATCCAGAAAAGGTATGTGTAATGCTGCAGCTACTTTTTTACCAATAGTAGTTTTACCCACTCCCATAAAACCGATCAGAAATATTCTCATCACGTCACTTTTTGAGCCAATGAGAAAATAAATTCTGAAAGCGAATGGCTGCGCATTATTTCATGTACTTCTGTACTGTTTCGAATGTTGGTATTTCGAATGCTGACCACTTTTTCACTACTACTCCTTTTTTCATCAGCATAATACCCGGATTGGAGCGAATAGCTGTTTTAAGTGCCGTTCCGTCTACGTTATAATATTCGTAAGGTGCCTGCACATCGTGACGGTATAATTCTGCATCAGCTAATGTGGTTCCTGTAAGCGCCCAGAAACGTTTTTGTGCTTTATCCTGCCAATCGTTAGCCAGTTGATTTATCTTCGGCTGAAAACTTTTATGCGTCTTTTGCAGGTTATACTGTATCAACACCAACTGGTACTCATCTTTAATGAAGAATAAATCTGTTTGCTCTGCACCCTGTGAATCGTAAATTTTGAAATCATGGATAGGAGGCTTGTACCCTTGCTTAACGAGCTTGTCTTTGCGGTCAACAAATTTATAGGTATCCAAATCAGCCGGTAAGGCAGTAGATTTAAACTCGAACTGTTGTCCACCTTTTTCATATATGAACACCATCTCATATTCATCAACCGGAGCTCCCGGAGGAATTGCTGATAATGCTTCAATGTCATTCCCTTCTTTGTAGGGAAGAAAATCAACAAAGGGTAGAAACATGTATGCGAGTATAGTGAAACCTGTAGAGGCAAAAAGAAAGGTAAAAATAGTTACCGATTGAATGGCTTTTCCAAAGAGGGGTTTGATGTGTTTCTGCCCGATGAAAATGAGGAGAATAAAAATCAGCAACACAATATCTTTAGTGAACGATTGCCATGGGGTGAGTTTAATTGCATCACCGAAACAACCACAATCTGTTACTTTGTTGTACACTGCCGAATAACCCGTGAGCCAGGTAAAAAACACAATCATTAATAACAGCAACCAACTGTTGAGTTTGGTATACGCGCCAATCAACAGCAGCACACCTACTATGATTTCGAAAATACAAATCACCATTGCCATAGGCAAGGCCATAGATACAAAGAAGGGCATGTGAAATACCTCAAAATACTCTTCGAGTTTGTAAGAGAACCCTAAGGAATCATTGGCTTTAATAAGGCCGGAGATAATGAACAATACCCCAACCAACACACGACTAATCTGTACTAACAGTTTCATATTATTTCGCTTCGTTTAATCTTATCAATGCAAAAACAGCATAATTAATAATGTCTCTGAAATTGGCATCTACGCCTTCTGAAGCCAGTGTTTTACCATCGTTATCTTCAATCTGACGGATGCGTAAAATACGCATCAGAATCATATCGGTAAAGGTACTCACCCGCATATCTCTCCAGGCCTCACCGTAATCCTGATTTTTATCCTGCATCAGGCGGTGGGTGATGTCAATTTCACGGTCGTATTTAAGCAATAACTGGTCCGAAGTAAGCTCTTGTTCATTCTCAGAGCCCAATTCGAGTTGAATCAACGCAATAACACAATAGTTGATAATGCCCATGTACTCCGATTCAATTCCTTCATCAATACGCATCTCCCCTTTTTGCTCAATGGTACGAATACGTTGTGCTTTGATGAATATCTGATCAGTGATAGATGATAAACGCATAATGCGCCATGATGTTCCGTAATCCTTATTTTTGCGGGCGAAAATCTCACGGCACGATGCAATGGCGTTTTCGTATTGTGCTTTAGTTTGTGTACTCAAGTGTTATTGTGTTTATTTGTAGAATAGCGATGGCGAATTTATCGGAAATTTCATTAAAAAAAACGCTCAACTGCAAAGGCCGCCTTTTGGACCTGAGCAAACCCGTGGTGATGGGCATCTTAAATGTAACCCCTGACTCCTTCTTTGACGGTGGACAACACAACTCCGTTTCAAGCGCATTAACACAGGCTGAACGCATGTTGAATGAGGGTGCCACTATACTTGATATAGGTGGGTACTCCACCCGCCCTGGAGCAACTGACCTTAGTGAAGAGGAGGAGTTAAACCGTGTAACCCCTGCCGTTGAGGCCATTGCTCAAAAATTCCCTGAAGCCTTTATTTCCATTGATACTTTCAGGGCGCGTGTAGCGAAAGCCGCCATACAAAACGGAGCACACATTATCAACGACATCAGCGGTGGTGAGGATGATGAAATGTTTACCACTGTGGCACAACTAAAGGCACCTTACATACTGATGCACAAGCAGGGAAGCATATCTACCATGCATGCACCTGCGCAGTATACGGATGTGGTATCGGATATTATTGATATATTGCTACCTAAGGTAAAACAGTTACAATCCATGAGTGTGGCTGATGTAATAATTGATCCGGGGTTTGGTTTCAGTAAAACCATCGCACAAAATTTTGAACTGCTGAGACGACTGGATGAACTGGCTGTATTGGGTTTACCTGTGCTGGCGGGCTTAAGTCGGAAGTCAAGTATATATAAAACTCTAGGAACAACTGCTGTTGAGGCCCTTAACGGCACCACCGTTTGCCATACCATTGCCCTGCAAAACGGAGCCCGCCTACTCAGGGTACATGATGTAAAAGAGGCGATGGAGTGTATTCAACTAGTACAAAAAATTTATGTTCGATAAGGTACTTACATTAGATTATATACAAGAACACTGGTTTGCCTTTAGTGTTGACTTGTTGCTCACCCTGCTCATCACCATTCAATTGTTAAGAGCATTAAAGGGAAGTCTGGCATTTAACATTCTCATCGGGGTTATTACCATCTATATCTTGTGGTGGATACTGGCCCAACTGAACCTGCATTTTATTTCCAGCATATTGGGGGAGTTCACGAAAGTGGGCATGCTGGCGGTACTTATTGTATTTCAACAAGAGATACGTAAGTTTCTGATGCTGCTGGGGCAAAACAGTATTTATGGGGGAGGGAAAGTATCCTGGAAAAACCTGCTGCCCTGGAACTGGAACATACGGGAAGGCAATATCACCAACAACTTTGAAGCAGTAGCGGCAGCCTGCGAAACGCTTGCTGCCGGAAAAACAGGTGCCATATTGGTGTTTCCTAAATCAAGCGAACTGAAATTTTTTGCTTTAACCGGAGAGATTATGGATGCGGTTGTTTCCAAGCGGTTAATTGAAAGTATTTTTAACAAGTACAGCCCCTTACATGACGGTGCAGCCATTGTGCACAGCAACCGCATAAAAGCTGCAGGGTGTGTATTGCCCGTAAGCGAAAACCCTGATTTACCAGCAGGTATGGGCTTGCGTCATCGTGCGGGTGTGGGCATTACTGAACAATCGGATGCTATTGCAATTGTTATCTCAGAAGAAACCGGCAAAATAAGTATTGTTAAGGAAGGCAAAGTGAAAGAAGATGTGTTGCCTTTTGACATTGTACGTATGATGAGTGCCGAGTTTGCAGATGAGTTGATCAAGTGATGGAAGTCTGTCAGATGTAGCATCTGACGCTCCTATAGGGTTGGGCAAACATATAGCACATAAGAACCTACTACTTCAGAGGTTTCAAAAAACCCGAGCGGCCTAAATCATTTTTATATTTTGTGTAAACAGAAAGGTAAGGTGCATCAAACCAGTTCCAGTTGGTGCGATTGTATATAAACCCTTTTATTCCACCCCGAAAAAAATTGTAATTGCTACCGCCCATACTCACATCCAAGCATAATCCTCCTACCCTGCAGGCACTCTTGTTGCCTGAATGACCGCAAGGCTTTCGCATGCTACCCCACCCGGCTTTTACATCCAGCGTTCGGGTTTCCATCATTAAACTAACACTGCGCAAATGGTGAATATCTCTCCTGCGATTTTTACGTATCATAATCCAGGAGTAAGCCAAAGAAACACCTTTATTCAACTGGTCCTCCGTGGTGCGTCCCTGGCTGAGTGCCACATCACATTCCAACCCGGCTACTATGCCTCTGCTGGTAAAACAATACCCGAAAGAAATACCGGGAGCTGCATAAAGTTGAGCGCTGCTTTGGGTGCTGATAACACTCCAAAAAATAAAAAAAAGGCAGGCAGACCTTATCATAACATTTACATAGTTGAATCGCCTGAGGCTTCCTTCTCTTTCAAAAACTTAATGATGTCTTCATCACTTCTGCCAATCAGGTTTAAAGCAGCGCGGGCGTCATCAGCCAGCTCTCCGTTGGGGTATTTTTTCAAAAACTCTTCGTAATCGGTACGGGCTTGGGCAAATTGCTGCAAACCGTTTTCCTGTACAAAAGCTTTCATAAATAAGGCGTGTTCAGCACGTTTGTCTTTGCTGTAATTTTTGGCAAATACATCATACATACCAATGGCATCATCAAACTTACTGAGCATGTGGTAAGACTCAGCCGCTTTAAAAGTAAAGTCGCACGTGTTGGGGTCCTTGGGATATTTCGCAATAAAATCTACGTACATAGCAGTGAGCTCCTCCAACAAGGCAGGGTTGTTGAGCGTTGAATCGCTGTCTTCAATCTTTTTGATTTTGTGCAACGCCTCATCTTTGGGTGAGGTGCAAGCGAAAAAAAGGGCGGTACTAAGTACTGCAATAAAAAATTTAACTGCGTGTATGCGCTTCATGTGTCTAATAATTTCCGGTGCTTAATAATACCAGCGTGCAGGCTTCCAATGCCTGTACACCGTGTTGTTCTAGTTTCGTTTCAAAAGCCTCATTCTCTGTTCCGGGGTTAAAAATAACCCGCTTAGGTTTAAGGGAAAGAATGTAGTCTTCATAGTCCTGTTGTTTATCAGGACCAATGTAAAGTGTTACACTATCTACCTCTTCCACTTCAGGATGCCCGTTGAGAATGGGTACTCCGGCTACCTCGCCCTTTTTAATTCCTACATTCACAATGGGGTGTCCATGCTTTGTAAGCATATGAGCCGCACGGTAAGCGTAGCGGTCGGTATTGGGTGTAGCACCTATGATGAGCGTCTTTTTGGACATGGTGCAAAGATATATGCTTATAAAATGTTTTGTTAAGTTAGTTGAGCCGTAATTTAACCTGCCACGGGTAATACTTTTTGTAAAGTCATCATACCACGGGCAAGGGATGCTTTAGCCTTAAGTTTCGACATCCCTATGTAATTCCCCTTTTTGCCTGCTTTAAAAGCGTTCACTTCATTCACAATCATATTCACTGCGTATTGGTAGTACTTGCGTGAATAGGTTCGCTTAAAGTCAATGTCACGATCGGTAGAGGTTTCCCAGGGTAAGTCCTCAATGAAGTTGTTCTCCACCTCCTGATACAATGGGGTTCCTTTAATGGGGTACGCTACGGTAATGGTAAAAATGTCAGGGTCAGATTCTTTGAGGTGACGCACCGTTTCAAAAATATCGTCCTCTGTCTCTCCCGGATAACCTACCATGATAAACGTTCCGGCTTGTATGCCTTTGGCTTGTGCTTTCCGAATCATGTCACGCACCTGCATCACATCCACTCTGCGATCCATCAGGTCAATCACTTTTTGCGAGCCACTCTCTGCTCCAATCCACACGCGGAAACAGCCCGTGGCTTTAAGGTCATCTATCACTTCTTCACTCATCCTGTCGGCACGTGTAATGCATTCGTATGGAAACTGAATGCCCCTACTTTCCATCTCAGCCCGAAACTCTTTAAGCCATTTGTGACTCACGGTAAACACATCGTCAACAAACCAAATGCTGTCTACATCGTAGTTGGTTTTAATCCACTCAATTTCATCTACTACATGTTTCGCACTGCGTCTGCGGTAACTTTGTCCGTACACGGCACGACTACACCATTTGCAACTGTAAGGGCAACCACGCATGGTGTTAATGGATATGGCGCTGGTACCGTGCTTCGATTTCCAGGCATCAAAATACAGTTGCAGATTTACTTTGGTGCGGTTAGGTAAAGGCAGATTATCCAGCTCACGCAATTTGGTACGCTCAGGGGTGTGTACCACCTCTGCATTTTTCAGAAATGCCATGCCGGGTATTTCATCTGACTGCTTGTTCAACTGTCCATCAAGGTACTGTGTAAGCTCCAACATGGTTTCTTCACCTTCTCCCAATACAATAAAATCAGCCCCGTGCTCCAGAAATTTCTGTACATGATTCCGTACTTCCGGACCACCCAAAATTATTTTAGTGTGCGCAAGACCGGGTTCACTTTTTATGAACTGGATAAGACGCAGCACATTGAGTTTGGTCATCAGGTTAGTATATACAGCCACTATATCCGGCTGCTGTGCGAGTATGGTTTGCTTTTGATTTTCAAAAGAGGAAAAAGTGGAATCAAACACCTCATTATCGTACCCGTGCTTCTCCAACCAGGATGATATGTAGAGTATTCCCAGCGGCATATAGGGGCGCATGATCTCCTGCTCTTTCGGGTCTTCTGCTATAAAGTAGCCGTGAGTAAATACTATTTTCATTTTTTTTCGAATACTACAAATGTATGGTCAGCATGGTCACTAAAAAAGGAAAAGTGAGCCAACAGAAATTCCAGCAGGTTTATAAGCGGTACAATTAGTCGGAAACGTTTGAGCCAAGGCTCCATGTAGGAAGGAGGAATAAACAACCCGACAGGCCGTGATTTTTTAAACTCAAAGGAGGAAAAAATGTGTTGCAATTCTTTCACGGAATAACAAAAGGTGGGTTGAGTAGCCTGATGGCCCAACTGAGCCAAGGCTTCCCCCTGCCTGCGGTTTACCTTCTGTCTGTCTCCTTTCAGGGTAAAGTACATCCTTTCCCAAAAACATTTTTTGCCCAGTACTACCAGAATCAGCTTTCCTTTCGGGGCCAGTAACTGATAAAAATCTTCATTGAGTTGTTTCAATTCCTGAGCATTGATGCAATTGAGTCCGGCAAAGTCGGAAAAAATGATATCGAACTGTTGACCTTTATATTTTTCTCTCAGTTCATTAAAGGCAGCTACTTGAAATTTTGCCTGTGCTGTTTTTTGTTGGGCTACGGCAATCATTTCCAAAGAAATATCACTTGCCCATACCTGATGACCTTTTGCTGCTAGCCACAAAGCATCTTCACCTGTTCCGCAGTTTATTTCTAATATGTTGAGTTGCTTCGGGGTAATAAAAGGTTGAAGAAAATGCTTCACCCGCTTGCGTTGCATTGTGCCAATACGGGTATGAGTAAACTCCCTGTCGTACGCCTGAGCCAGCGCGTCAAAATTAGCTGATTGCAGCATGTTTTTTTATGCGTTGTTGTGCCAGCCACACTTGCGGAATGCGATATCCCAGAGATAAAACCTTTTTAAAGTTATGTCCGGTTCTCCAGGCTTCTACTGCTTTCCATGTTCTGAATTTGTAATGCACCAAACGTTGCAGATGCTTGTAGAAATCAGCCGGATATGTACCTTTAAACATCACCAGCAATTCATCTGAATCGGTCCAGTTTTGTTTACTGCTCAATTGCGCTTTTACATTGTCGTAAAATTTTGTACCCGGCAAGGGATAGGAAACGGAAATACCGATATCATGCGGTAAAAGTTTTTTCACCATAGCCAGGGTATTTTGAATATCCTCCAGATTTTCACCCGGGTAACCAAACTGTAAAAAGAAACAAGGATGAATATGGTGTTGTTTCATGAGCAGCGTTGCCTGTTCAATTTGTTCTACTTTGGTGCCTTTGTCCATGGCATCCAGTATTTTTTGAGAGCCGCTTTCAGCCCCTACCCACACCTCTTCGCAACCGGCCATAGCCAAGTAACGGATGTTGTCTTCTTCCAAAAGCAGGTCAACCCGAGATTGTATTTTGAACTTAAAAGTAAGCTGTTCTTTTTGTACCAGCTGAGCGAAGTGTTTTACCCAACCCGGTTTTAAACCAAATATATCATCGGCAAACCAGATGTGTTGAACCCCGAATTTTTCTTTGAGGAGTTTAATCTCACTGATTACATTCTCCGGTGAGCGTGAATTGTAACGATTGCCGTAAATGGGCTTGGCGCACCAGTTGCACTTAAACGGGCAACCACGTGTAGTGGCCATGTTAATGGAGAAAAAACCTTTATGCTCCATCCACATTTTTTTGTATAGTGTAATGTCTATTAACTCCCAGGCCGGTAATGGCAATGTATCCAAATCTCTCAGGTTCTCTCTTTTAGGCGTGTGTACCACACTTCCGTCTTGCAGGTAAATAAGGCCGTTGATGTTGTTGATGTTTCCGCTTTTCTTTACCACATACTCCGCTAACTCCAGCAGTGTTTGCTCTCCTTCTCCGGCAATTACGTAATCTGCTCCTTTGCTCAGATAGTCTTCAGCACGGTCAGTGGAATCAGAACTCGAAATAGCGACTGTACAACCTGCTTTTTTAGCCAGTTGTATCATCTCAAAAGCTGCATCACGCATATTGGTGAGGCACATTTTGGTGAGGTAATTAAACCCGTCATCGTAAATCACAAACAGTTGTGGTTTGTGCTGTGCAATAGCCGGTGCGGTTTCATCAGCACGTTGCGCAAACATATTGTCTTTAAAGGCAACGGAGAACCCTTTTTGTTTTAATACAGCTGCGGCAAACAGGGTAGCTAAAGGTGCGTACGGTGTTCCTGCACGAAACTGCTTGGGGTCAAACCGAAGAAAATAAGAGTGTGTGAGTAAGATATCAGCCATGTAATGTTGCTTTATACTGTTGCTGAAACTGACTTCTGTTTTGAGATAGTTTTTCGAGCACTAATTTTTGAAAATTCTGAGGGTGATGTTTAGATACGTATTTCCTTGACCGAAGTGCAGTATCTAATTCCTCTTTTGAAAAATGCCTGAATTTATTCTGCCACTTTTTGATGGTTAAACGCATGAAGATGTCATCCAACACATCGCCCAACCGGTTATCCAGTAATTTTTCCAGCAAACATTTCACCGGCCTGGCGCCTCGCTCTTCGTCTACCTCAACTCTTTTTGTATAGTTGGGCAGGTAGGCTAAGGCCCATTGATTATTCTCCATAAGTGAGCCGTGTACCTCTTTACCCGTCATAGGACGTAAGGTGAGTAATTCCGTGGCGGTAAAAATATTTTTATCCGGAATCTCCAGGTGTGTGGTGTCAACAAAATAATTGACGCAAAAATATTTGTGGTTATTTAACAGAACTATTTTCTTGAACAGAATTAACAGACTGCGTGCAATCCACAAACGTTTGGGTGTGGTAATGATAAAATAGTCCACATCTCCCTTTTCGTCCATAAACCCCTTTGACAATGAGCCGGAAATACACACGCTACGAACAAAGGGAAACTGATGTATGAGTTTAGAGTATTTTACCGCCTTTTGCATCATCTCTTCTGCTTTTCGGTTGCCCTCTTCCCGCCTGTGTACAAGACGTTGCTCATTCTCCAGTGAATAATAGTGCCTTAACTTATAAATTAGTTTTCGGTTGACCAATGCATCCAGCAGCTGCTGAAGCAACTTTTCATCTTTGATTTGCCCCGTACTGAACTGCAATATTTCATTAGCAGTTAATGGGTAGTGAAAAATATCAAAGTACAACAACGTATCAATAACGGTTGACTCTTGTTCATTGAGCAGCTGATTTTGCAGTATCGATTTTGTATTCATTAGTTTTTTACCACTTGAAAAATAAAATTCAATTCCCCACCGATTCTTTTTTTACGGAAGAGATTTAATTTTAACTGATGTGTTGAGGCCATTTGCATAATCTTATCGAGATTACAATCTTCGGATAAGGACACTAATACCTTACTGTTTAGTTGCATGTATTTACCCAATCCGCTGAATAATTTACTGAAGTACTCATAATTCTCTCCGCAAAACCAGGCTAGTTCTGCTTCATTAGCCGCTCTTTTGGGATAGTATGGCGGGTTGATAACAATATAATCAAACTGCTGCTCGGGAATGGAGTTAAATAAATCTGATTGCAGAATAGTGAGCTGCAACTTGTGTCCCATTACTTTCAGGTGACGTAGATTTATTTTCAATCCCTCAATAGCCGTTTTGCTGATATCAGATGCGGTAACTACTGCACCTGCGGAGGCGGCATAAAAAGAGAGCAAACCGCTGCCTGCACCCAGTTCCAAAAAAGATTTACCGGTTAGATTTTCTTTTCGGATGACCTGCAATAAAAACTTAGTGCTGTAAAATAATCCCGGATGAAAAACGCCTTTTTTAATGAGCAGCTCCAAGCCGTGCCACTTGTACTTACGATCAGTACTTATAAGAAACAACGCCCTTGGACGATGAAATAAATTAACGGATTTGCGTAGCAGCTTGTAGAACATATCAAAATCCCTGAATCTCCGGTTGACGGTAGCCCCAAATTTTTTGCAACGCTTTTAACTCATACGGGAGCGTGTATATATTGTTTCTGTAGCGAACACCTGAAAGTGTTTTAATCAATTTACGCTGGTAGGGCTTCATCCGGATATCTGAAACTGTTGGGTAATGTGCATTCAATACTGTTTCGAAATTTTTGATTTTATCAATCATCTCCGGAGTTAACCACGGGGTAAGCGGATTTTTACGCAAGTCAAAGTTTGCCCAATCGTTGTTGAGCCAATCGCCCAACTTTTGCGGAAAACGGAAACCGCTTTCCAGTACTTTGTTATACATATCAGAACCTTCTGTGGGCACCGGACTGTAAACGTAAATAATTATTTCTGTATCGGGGTTAATGTCTTTGATGCGTTTGATAAAGTTGATGTCCTCATCAATCTGTTTCATCACCTGCTCAGGGGTGTCTCCCGGAGTACCCAGTACAAAAGAATACTCAGGTATGATGTCAAATTTTTTCATGCGTGCAGCAAAGGCGGCAATCTGCTCACCTGTTTGCGTACCGCCTTTGTCCATCTTTTTCAGTACGTCATCATTGCCGGTTTCAGCACCAAAAAATATCATCTTGCAGCCGGCTTCCCGCATAAGGGCCAGCGATTCATCTTTGTACTTGTTAATGGTATCAATGCGACCTTCTCCCCACCAAATCATGTTTTCATTTTTGATAAGGTTTGAAAATTCCACCACTCTTTTTTCAGAAACAAAGAAGTTATTGTCATGAAACTCAATGGAATCAGCACCCCATTTTTCTTTGATAAATTTCACATCAGCATAAACGCCCGGTGCCGATTTAGCTTTCCAACGCGCCTCGTAAATTGGGACTACTGCACAAAAGGAGCAGGTAAACGGACACCCGAAACTACTGTGGTAAGCCAGGGTCTTATTGCCCAGATACGTTTTCCCTAAATATTTTTCTATGGAATAAAACGCATCTAATTTTTCATAAGGCAATGGCGGCAGTAAATCATAATCTACCAATTCAGCCTTAGGTGTTTTGATTATTTCTCCCGATTTACTGTAAATAAGATTTTCAATGGCATCTACCGGCAGGTTGTTTTCCAGGGCATGAATCAAAGCGGGGAAAGCGTAATCTCCGGGTCCGTTGATTACATAATCTACATAACCTGACTCCAAAACGGATTTGTGCTGGTTGGAAGCAAAATAACCTCCCCATATCATTTTGATATGCGGATATTTTTGCCTGATTTTTTGAGCAAAGGGTATAGCTTGCTTTAACTGAGGGCCGGGCATCACAGTAAAACCAACATATTGTACCTCACCGGTATCCAAATACCCTGCTAATTTGTGCCAGGGATCATTCTCCCTGTTTCCGTCAACTATTGCCCAATCATATTTACCTTCAATAGAACCGGCTACTTGCAAAACAGACATGGGCACACGGTACTTGTAATCGGCACTACGGGGGTTAAAAAGAAGCACTTTCATCAAAACAAATGTAAGAAAGCTTTTAATGATTACCGCGCCTGCTAAAGGAAAAAACAAGCAACCTTTACCGGCAATTTTGTCTCGCTTTACAGTTGACAAAACTGAATGTATGGTTTACCCGTTTCAGTTGACTAAAATATTCGCTTTATGATGCAGAAAGTATTTTTTACTTTGACATTCAGCGCAATGCTGCAATGAATTATATAGTTGAGTGCAAGTTATTTTATTGACTCCCAAAAAATATAGCTATTTAAAAGCATATAAAATACTGCCGGCAACGAAATCCAAATATTGTCTTTTAGCTTCATTCTCACCACTAAGGCCAGTAACATAAGTAGAGCCAAGCCTAAAGATGAAATAGTCAGGATGGGGGTGTATTTTAATCCCACTAGTAAACCTGTAGCTCCCAAAAATTCTAAAAATATGGTTAATAGCCCAAGTTTCTCCAAATCAAAACGCTTGAATTCACTCTTCATATGGGATGATACGAAATAGGAAACTACATAAGCAAAGAATGACAAACTGGATATTAAAATGCAAATTCTGTCTATAGTCATGTGTTGCTATTGAATTGACCCTAGTGCAACAAATGCACACAAAATCAAAAGAATCAGTGAGGGTAAATGCTTGCTAAAAGGATTCCTGATTTTGAAATGAAAATATTGGGCAGCGATCATAAACAAACCCAAAAGAACAGCAGAAATCTGAACTAATGAGGGGTACCAGATACCTACAACAAGCAATGTGACTAAAGCAATTTTAGCTGCCCCTACAAAGTTTCGGGTCAAATCATTTATCCCAAATTGTTTAAATTCTTTAACAACATTATCGTACCTGAAAATCCAAACATAGGCAACAGACAGAGCTAAAACCACCTGTATTAATCTTATAAAATTTTCCATCTTATTTTTCTTAAAATTTCTATTACTGATATGGCTATTCGGAATTAGCCCCGTTTTTTACAGAGGGTTCTGGACTCCCCTTTATTTTATCTTTTATGGGTCGGGCGTTTATTAAACTTACCCAAAACTGCAAAATGCAAAAGGTTCTTCGCGAACTTTTAACGGTAAAGATGGTGAAAAAAGCGGCAATAGCAAGTAAATCTGAATAGTTTCGGATAGCAGGGTAACAATCCTTAGTCGCAGACTGGGGATAGCAGAAGAGGTAGTCCGTCTGTAAAAGAAGAAAGCCACCTTCATAAATGATGTGGCTTTTATTTCAATTTAGGTGGTAAATTGGTTTACTCACTTGCTTATGCTTGGCGCTTGTCTATGCTCCTATAAACTGTTTTTATTTTATTATTATATTTCATGAAATAATTCTTACTAGAACAGCGATAACTGCAATGAAAAGAAGTATATGTAGATGCCACCTGCTTTGTACACAAAAAATCCTATTGCCGAACAGATGAGCAATACTGCTGAGATAATGTAAAGTAAGTTTCCCAAGATATTTATTTTTTGTTATTGATTTTTGATGTGCTTATTTTCCGTTGATGGTTTGCATTTGCGTTTTTAAGTGAATGAGACTCTTCAACAGCTAATTCATTTTCCGTTAATTCTGCAAGGTGTTTGTAAAATTTTTGCAGCACTTTTAGTTCATCTTCACTGATGTCTTCAATAGATACTAGGCGGTTATTTGCCGATTCGTTAGCTACTACCAGTTCGTTTAATTTTAAATGGAGTGCAATGGAATCTTTGTTTTGACTCCGCTGAATGAGAAACACCATCAGGAAAGTTACAATGGTTGTTCCGGTATTGATGACTAATTGCCAAGTGTCGGAAAAGTCAAATAAAGGCCCTGATAAAATCCAAAAAATGATGACAAAAAATGCAACCATGAAAGCGGCTGTGCTACCTGTAGCTTTAGTTACAACAGAGGATATTTTTTCAAAACCTGATTTACTATTTTTTTGTTCTATCATTTTTCTGATTGAGAAAAACAAATCGTCAGGAATTATTGTCTGACGATTTGTTTGTTTTGAAAACGGATTAAAGTGAAGAAATAATTGTGTGCAATTCTTCTTTTGTTTTACCAAGTTTGATTTGAAGTTTTCCTAACATCTCATCTTTCTTACCTTCTGCAAACATTAAATCATCGTCTGTCAGGTTTGCATACTTTTGTTTGAGCTTGCCTTTTTGCTCGTTCCAGTTTCCTTTTAATTCGGTAGTATTCATTTTATCAATTTTTAGTTTGTAACAGAATTATTACCCTACGAAGGTGGATTGCTTTGCAAGAGAAACCATTATGCTATTAAATAAATAAGTTGTATGATTCACACATTTAGGAAAGAGAAGTTAATTTCTTCCTTACAACTTTCTCGTCCAACGCTGTGTGCCGAATGATACTATTTTGTTTGTCGCAATTAAAGTCAGTATAATATATTTCTATGAGTTGGGCAGGGAAACACTCAGTTAATCAAAATCAGTGTAATGGCATGGATACATCGTTTTGATGTAAAATATTCCGTCAAATACATTTAACCACCTTCCGTTTATTTCGCGATGTAAATAGGCCTTCATTTTAAACGTAGCAGTTCTGTCAATAGCAGTTGTCTTCAAGTTAATAAAAGCATAGTCATAGTTTTTTTGATTAATGTACTGCTCAAGGCTATTGGCTGAGGGCTTACGTATTTTGTATGGTTTTGTACCTATTGATCCTGCTGTACCTTGATAGGAGTCAAAACCTAAAATGTACACTTTGTCTTTAAGCGCCTTTTTGAGTCCACCTCCCATTGTGAGGATTTCTTTCTTTGTATTCGCTTCAGTTTGATTAATGTTATCAGATATATGAAAATTGTGCGCCCACACAATTACTTTTTTGCCGGCAAATTGATTGTTTAAAAGCCATAGAAGATTATCACTCATCTGCACATCACGAATATTGGTAGAGTACCCATTAAAGAGGTCTTTCGATAGCCAGGAATTTTGTGCAAATACTTTTAAGTTTTTTAATTCCTGAGTCCAAAAATCATTCGCCTTAAAGTTTACCTGCTGCCATTGCATTCGTATGGTATCCAGATGCTGTATAAATTTTTGCTGATTAACCAGTGCTATCTTACTCTTGTATTCCTTGTCAATTAAATCTGCTAAAACCTCCATAAACTCAGCATAGTGGGTTGATTTTTGGAAAGGCAGGTTATTCGCTCTCATTAAACTATCCAATTGCCTTACATAATTGTCCCGGGCATAACCACCTGTATGCCTGCAGTCAAATCCTGTAATTACCAGTGGTTTTTGGGTTGTTAAACCAGTGCTCAAATAGCTGAACAAGTCTTCATTCTGCTCACAATTTGTCCAAATGGGATAAACATTTCTTTTACCACAAAGCGTTTTGACGTCAACTGCCCGTAAGTGTGAATTAAAATTCAGTGCGTTAATGCTGTAAAAATCGCTTTCAAAGGCCAGAACTTCAAAACCACATTCCTTGTGTAAAAATTTTATCAGCCTTGTTTTAGCCTGAAATGTTGCCGCATCACCATGATCTTGCTCGCCTAACAACACTACCTGAGCATCTCCGATGGATGCCTTTAATGAATGAAGATCGGAATATGATGTGTCACTCGGATGGATGGAATTAACCCGGTTAATCTGTGTCTCTATTATTTTTTGAATGGCAGAAGTATTTTCTTGTGCTTTAGTCTCTAGAAAAATTAAAGCAAAAAGAATAACTAATTTGATGGATTGGCGTAAATGCATAGGTTGTTCATTTGTTGTCAATATGGTTAAAGTGAGCGTGGTTATCGGGTGGTGCTGTGTTTTGTCATTGCCTGTTTCTTGTACTAAAGTTTGAGATGCCCACTGTTGTCAAAGCATGACCGCTGAGGTTTATGGGTTTTTCTTCTTAGCCATCACTATTGTATGTGTGTCAAATGCTGTTTCAGAAATTTTATACTTTACTTTAACTATTTCTATTTCTCCAAATTTAAAATTATTCAGTTGTGATGTAATGTCGTCCAGTTTATGGTAATAAAAATAAACCCGTCCACCACTTCCGACTTTAAAATCAGATTTTTCAGGGTCGCCTTCTACGAAACTTAAATATATCAAGCCATTGTCATTTAATAAGTCGTAAGAGGCC
>DATGWX010000418.1:0-1624 GCA_035299275.1 Bacteroidia bacterium | reverse complement strand
TGGGTATACGGTTTACAACTTACCCGAAGTAATGAGCGGAGAAATTCAGGACTTTATTGACCAACTGCAAATAGCAGAAAATGCTGAAAAACTGAAAGAAGGAGTTGCAGGGAATTAACTTCAGAACTGTTTTTTACCGGCCAACTGTTTTCGAACTTTTTTGGATGTATAAGACTTATGTGGTTCAATACATCAACGTAACACCCACACCCAATCCCATATCACTATCGTAATGTGAAGAGATGGCCATGTTACGGGTTGTGATGTACCTGAGTCCAATCATGTACTCCGTGTCAGTATTGGCCATAAAACTCATGCGTAATCTTTTTGATACCGGTATATCTTCCCGCATCAGTTGGAAACGAACATTGCCATCCTGGTACACTTCTCCCTGAAACTTCACTAAGAGAGGCAATGTATATTCAACACCGGCACTTACCTGTGTTCTCTGATCTTTGGTGCTGCGTTGATTGAACAGATTTTTTTCCACTTCACCCGTCTCCATTTTTCGGTAACGCCAGTCGAACCCGATAAAGGGCATTAACCATTGCATCTTACCTATGTAACGACCAATGTGTGTTTCGGTTTCGTAGCCGTGCATGTCATTGTAGCCTAAACGCCATTCAGTACCAATACTCCAGCGGGTATTTTGCACCATGAACATACCATCATTTCCATTAGTGGCAAAATCGTTTTCAGCCATAAAATGAAAAGCCCGGTCATCGGCAAATAATTTTCGTTTTGCTGAAGCCGGATTAGGAATTAAAGGATTGGCTGCCTGATTTTCGTAAGTAAAAACCCTGCCCATGCCGCTCATCATGTGATACAAAATATGGCAGTGAAAAAACCAGTCGCCCTCTGCATTCGCATTAAACTCCAGCGTATCGGTTTCCATAGGCATAATGTCAATCACATTTTTTAAGGGAGCGTATTCTCCCTGGCCGTTCAGCACCCTGAAATCGTGTCCGTGTAAATGCATCGGGTGACGCATCATGGAGCCGTTGTAAAGAATTAAACGAATATTTTCTCCCTTCTTCACCGCTATTTTATCTGTTTCAGAAACTACCTTGTTGTCTAAACTCCACACGTACCTGTTCATGTTGCCTGAAAGCTCAAAGCGCAATACTTTTACCGGAACATCTGCCGGAAGAGCTGTTTTAACAGTTGAACGGATCATGGAGTAGTTGAGGGTTTTGATGTCAGAAAGAGCATTGGCGTTGTACTTGTTTTCATTGTTCGGTTGTGCTGTTGTGCCCGCACCCGTAATCTCCGGATACATCACCACATTCATGTCCATTTGGTTGAGGCTCATGTGCATGCCCATGTCGTCCAGGTCGCCATTCATTTTCATCATCTCATTCATCATTTGCATGCCTTCAAAATAGTTTAATCGAGGCAAAGGAGGTGCTTTTTGCTCAGTACCTTCTCCGATAAAAAGAGAGGTGGATCTTGTACGGTCTTCAGAGGTAGCCAAAAATTCAAAGGATTTATTTTCTTCAGGAACAGTTACAATCACATCGTATGTTTCTGAAACGGCAATAATCAAACGGTCAACTTCTACCGGTTCTACATCATTGCCATCGTTGGCTACTACGGTTATTTTGCCTCCCGCGTAGGTTAACCA
>DATGWX010000417.1:0-5839 GCA_035299275.1 Bacteroidia bacterium | reverse complement strand
AAAGTTTAAGGCCCAAAACCACCTGCCCTGTTATGGCAACAAATCAGTATGGGGAGCAACTACTCCGCAGGTACACGATTTTCTTTCTCACCCTTATAGACATGGCTGGCATATTAACCGTTTACTGTTTGAACAACTGTTGCTCAATGAAGCTGTAGAAAAAGGTGCCCGCCTGCTTGCAACTTCAACCTTGCCTAAAGTGATTTCAACAAGCCCCGCCTGGCAATTACAAACCGTACAGGGCATGGTAAGCGCACCATTTTTATTTGATGCCGGAGGACGTACTACCCGCCTGCCTCAACTGCTGGGTTTAACACGCAATACCCTCGATAAACAAGTAGCCCTTTGTGGCTTTTTTGAAGGCATACACATACAGGCGGAATTCAGTTTTATTGAAGCAGTACCGCAAGGGTGGTGGTATACCGCACCACTGCCCGATGGCAAGGTCATTAACTCGTTGTTTACCCTACCCGGCTGTTACAAAAACGAAGCAACCGCCACGGAAACTTTGTGCGCCCAACTGCAAACCAACCCAGCATTGCAGCAACTATTACTACACAAACAACCCGTTTATACAAAACTGCACAATGCAGGCAGTTCCATTTTAAACAAACTCCATACCTCCAACTACCTCGCCATTGGTGATGCAGCCCTCACCTTTGACCCCATCTCCTCCCACGGCATGGTAATGGCCATGACCAGCGCCCGCGATGCAGCAGAAGCTTTTGACCTGAGACAGAAAGGAAATATGGAAGCGCTTAAACAATACAACCATACCTTGCAAGAAGTATTCAGCAAATATGAGTTATCTAAACAACAAGTATATGCGAGTGAATGGCGGTGGCCCGATGAACCGTATTGGAAAAAGAAAAGCCGCCTACTTGTAAATAATACTTAAAACAAGTTTATGCCAATTCTTATGGAGACTTATGTAGTGCAAGCAAAAAAAGAAATTCTCGTTGCAAACGAGGATTAGTGGAGGGTTAATATTTTAGAATATGACAAAAGAATTTCAGCAATTGCAGGATTTTATCATTAGATTCTGTTTAAAAGAACTGCGAAAAACAGTGTCACAAAGAGACCTATCAAGAGATACTACACTGGAAGATGATCTTGGAATTACTGGTGAAGATGCTGATTATTTTTTTGAATCTTTTATAGAGGAGTTTAAAGTAAACGTCAAACATTTTCCAGGACGCAAATATATTGGGCATGAAGGTGAAGCAACAGATTTTATTTGGCCGACATTAAGAAGCATATTTGGAACAAAGAAAAAATGGATACCTATCCCGAAAGAAGAACGACTTCCTTTAACTTTGAAAATGCTTGAAGATGCAATAAGAACCGGAAAGCTTGATGGTTAAAGTTTAGATAGTGTCCTAATTGAAACCCTAATACGCTTTGGTTTATTCAATATGTTCATGTGATCGATTCGCTTATTTATAAAGCGGATGCTTGAATTAGTTTGGCTGAAGCTGAATTTTTCCGGTCGTATCATCCGAACTTCAGGTGGAGAATATTCGAGAAGTACATATATTGATGGTGTCTTTGAACATAGTTATCACATAGATGGTAGCAACCTCGCCTCGTCTTTGTTTGCAACGAAGATGAATGAGCTTGTGTGATTAAAACCGAATTTACCCGCTCATTTGCAAAGAGCAAATGTTATTTTTGTTTTATGAGTACTGAACCTGATGCATATGAAAGAAAAGAGAGCGTTGCAAACGCAAAGAATACGAAATCCTCGTTGCAAACGAGGATTAGTGAGAGGTATGATTTATTTATTTACAAATTCATAAGCATTAAAAGTAATGATGGGCTTAATGGACAAGTCCTTAGTGCTTATCTTGCAATTTCAATCTTACAAACGATTAATCTGCTAGCAATGTTTTGCTTAATTATCGGTATTTTAGAATTGATATCAACATAGAGCACCTGTCTACATTTCAAATAGTCTGCTTTTTTATACTTCCACCGCTTTTACTTAATTACTTATATATATATAACAACAAGCGATACAAAACCATATTATATGAATACAAGGGACATAAATTTGGAAGCCTGAAGTATTTATTTGGATATATGTTGATTTCGTTTCTCCTTCTAACATTAGCATTTTGGGTGTATAAAATGGCAGAAGCAAATAGTATGGTAGTGTTCGATATTGCACCTACTCCCCAACTCGTCCTCGCTTGCAACGAGCACAATAATCCTAATTCATGGTTTTAGAGCAACTAACCCAACACCTGTTTCAAATCGTCCATCAAATCTTCCAGGTCTTCCACACCCACACTCAGGCGCAACAGGTTATCTACTACACCTGCTTTCTCACGTTCTTCTTTGGGTATAGAGGCGTGGGTCATGGTGGCGGGGTGGTTAATCAATGATTCTACTCCACCCAAACTTTCAGCCAGAGAAAATACCTTGAAGGAAGAAGCTATGCGAAAGGTTTCCTTCAAATCGGCCCCTTTGAGTACAATGGAAATCATGCCTCCGAAATCGCGCATTTGTTTTTTTGCTACTGCATAATTAGGGTGATCTTCAAAACCGGGCCAGTACACGTGCTCAATTTTTGGATGGTTGCGTAAAAATGCAGCTATGGCTCTTCCGTTTTCGCAATGCGCCTTCATGCGCAGGTGCAGGGTTTTGATACCGCGAAGCACCAGAAAACTATCTTGTGGTCCGGGAGTGGCACCACAACTGTTATGAATGAATGCCAGTTGCTCGTGCAGCTTATCGTCATTGGTTATCAAAGCACCCATAATTACATCACTGTGTCCGCCCAGGTATTTGGTTACGCTGTGCATTACAATGTGGGCACCCAGGTCAAGCGGGTTTTGCAGGTAAGGTGAAGCGAAGGTATTGTCCACCGCCAGTATCAGGTTATTTTTTTGAGCAATAGCAGCACAGGCCGCTATGTCAACAATTTTCATGGTGGGATTGGTAGGCGTTTCTATCCAGATAAGTTTGGTATTGGCATTAATGAAGTTGCTGATGTTATTGGCATCATCCAAATCAATAAAGTGGAACTTAATCCCAAACTTGGCAAACACCTTGGTGAACATGCGATACGTTCCTCCATACAAATCATTGCCGGTAATTACCTCATCACCGGGTTGCAACAATTTTATCACCGCATCGGTAGCACCCATACCACTGGAAAAACACAAACCGTGTTTACCATTTTCTAATGCCGCTATACAGTTTTCCAAAGCTGTGCGTGTAGGATTTTTACCGCGGGCATAAGCATAACCTTTGTGCTTACCCGGGCTTTCCTGCCAAAAGGTGGAGGTTTGGTAAATGGGAGTCATAATGGCTCCGGTGGTTGGGTCAGGTTCCTGACCTGCATGTATGGCTTTTGTTCCGAATTTCATATCCAGTTAAATTGATGCGTAATAGTAAATGTGCCCGAAGAATTATCTTGCAAATCCTAATCTTGTTTCCAGCTCGGGGCTTAGTTGAGGCAACCTTCTGCGTTCAATAAGAAAAGTATTGAGGCGGGCAATGTCTTTAAAAATATAGTGCTTATCGAGGGCTCCTTTCAGGTAATCCTTGCCGCTACTGCCACCGGTACCTACACGTGTACCAATCATGCGGTGTACCATGTTAACATGACGGAAGCGCCAGGTGGCAAGCAGGTTGTCAATTTCCAGTAACAACTCCAGCATACGGAAAGGTAACTGAAGCATGGGGTATCCGCGATACAACATAATAAAGAGCGCTGCACGATTGGCTTCTGCACTGAAGGAACTTCCGCTGTTGCCACGCAAAAAGAGGTTATCAAACTCTTCCAGATTTTGCGCCTCTCCCTCTACCAATCCTGATGCATAAATGTTGCGGTAATCGTTCCAGAACGGATGGTGCAAAGTACCCTCCGGTGTAGTAGTTTTATATGTTGACCAATAATCATTGTTATTGAAAAACGGAGTGCGTTTTAACCAGGCATCAACCAACTCCAATAAACTGAGTTGTTTCTCCACTTCCTTAATCATCTCTACCTGTTCAGGGCGCAATTGTGATGTGTAGTATTGTTGGCCGTGGCGGTGGTCAAATTTTAATCCCAATTTAGCTTCCGTAATTTTAAACTGCCAGCTTTGAAAACCTGAAGCCGGACGCAGCATATCTCTGAAGTCAAGAAAATCCATAGGAGTCATGGTTTCCAACACATCCACTTTATTTACCAGCATGCGTAAAATAACCGCAATACGGTTTAAGCGGTGTGTAACCATTTGCAACTCGGGGCTGTTATCATTTACTTCAGTTTTGCTCAATATCTCAGCAATAGAATCTATTTCATGCAAAATCTGCTTGAACCACAATTCATAACTTTGATGAATGATGATAAATAACATCTCATCGTGTGCAGGTGTGCCGTGTTTTACACTTTCCATGTCCTGCGCCTTAAGAATCTTTTCTAACTGTAAATAATCGCTGTAATGTACGTTACTCATATTAATGTAGTTTACTCAGGCAAATTAAGTATTTTACCTCTATTGAAAGTATGATTAAACTCAATCCCTTCTATTAAGCACCACAAATAACTCATTACCCGCACGCTGCGGGATAGAATTATAGCAAGGTTCAAATACCTTAAATTCAAAATAGGGTTCAAAATACGTTTTATATTCTTCTGCACTTCCGCCAAATGGCGGACCTTCTTTTTCAAATACACAACTAAACAACAATCCGGCAAGCTTACCCCCGGGCTTTAACAAGCGGTGCATGTGCGCTGCATAGTGTTTGCGGAGTGACGGGTCCAACGCACAAAAAAATGTTTGCTCCACAATCAAATCATACGTTGCCGTATGTTCAAAAAAATTTCCGCATAGTACTCTTAAACCTGCATCAGCATAAGATGCCCGCAGCCGATCGCACAGCAAAGGAGAAATATCAATACAGGTAACATCGGTAAAACCTGAGTTGAGCAAATATTCCGCCTCGTAAGCATTGCCACAGCCGGGAATAAGGATGGCTATGTCTTTATTGGTTAACTGATCGAAATAGTTTTTAAGCGGTGCAGAAATTTGGCCCATGTCCCAGCCGGTTTGTCCATCTGCATAGCGGTTGTTCCAGAATTCCTGTGAAAGTTTTTCCATAACTCAGAATTTAAGCAATAAGGCCAGATTCACTCTACGCGTAGTAAGGTAATTGGGCACAGCATATTGCGTGTTGGTTACATCTTTTACCCAAAGGTACGAGATGGTATTGTTCATTTGTAGCAGATTAAATACTTCCAGACTTATCCAGGCTGACTTAATGGTTTTGGTTAAACCTGAACGTTTGTCTTTACGCAATTTCTCATCTACAATCATTTTGGAAAAGCCTATATCCACTCTGCGGTAAGGCGGCATGCGTTGCTTGTCAGAGTATACGTGTTTATTAGGCGGGCCAAACGGCAAACCCGAACCGTACACCAACATCATGTGCATTTTGTATTTCGGATTTTTAGCCAACTCATCCTGAAAGAACAAACTGAAATTTACTCGTTGATCTGTTGGACGCGGAATATAGCCTGGATACTTTATTGACCCATCTGAAGCCACAACTGAATCATTAGAAAGATTCTCGGCAACACGCATAAAAGATAAACTTGCCCATGATTCTATTCCCTTCAGAAATTCTCCGTTCACTCTGAAATCAGCACCTGTTGCAAAACCCTGCGAACTGTTTTGAGCATGGTAACGGATACGTACGTTGTCAATTTCGTAAGGAATCAATCCGTCTAATTTCTTGTAATATCCTTCAGCAGAAAATTTAAACGGGCGGCCCCAGGCATCAAAAAGAAAATCGGTTCCCAACACAAAATGAATGGCTCGCTGTGCTTGTACATCCGTATTCA
>DATGWX010000416.1:0-7278 GCA_035299275.1 Bacteroidia bacterium | reverse complement strand
TTTTTTACCCTGTTTTCGTGTGGTAGTTTGTTGTTGTTTATTTCTGGCGAAACATTTTTTACAGCTTTTTCACTTGCCCTTTCAGCCGTGTGTGGCTGCCCGCTTTTATATGCAGATGGTTTAGCGGGATTATCCTTTTTTTCGCAAACCATGGTGGCTGTTCTCATGCAATTTTCAGCCTTGCTGTTCATGTGGGTAGGAGGTAGTTTAATCAGTGTTTATCACGGACAATTTGACTTATGGAAAAACCTGCGCAGAGCATTTTTCTTTACCATTCTTATTGAATTGTTAGCCATTGTTGGTTTAAATATATTGTGGAACGCTGAAATGGTTTTTCATTCACCACTGGAGAAAATCGGCCATTCGGTTTTTATGGCTATATCGGCTTTTACTCATTCGGGTTTTACCTTAACAGCAGGAGGTTTTAACGGTGTTGCTCTGCAGCAGGCGTTTCTTATTCAACTGGTGTGTACACCGGTAATTTTTGCCGGAAGTCTGGGCGGCTATGTGATATTTGATATGTATTCTATCAAAAAATTACGTGAACGATTAATGAAACCGGAACTAAAATGGGAGGCCATCACACGTATTTCTTTATTTGCAGCAGTGGGTTTATTGCTTACCGGTGCAGTGTTGTTTTACCTGTTACCCAACCAACCTGTAGCCTCAACGGATAAGGCGGTGGTAAAAGGAATTTACAGTTTGTTTCAATCGGTGAGTTGGCGCAGTGCAGGTTTCAGTTTAATAGCTCCCGAGGTGCTGGGTTCCAATGTGCTTTTACTGGCTGTTACTACGGTATTTATGTTCATGGGTAGTTCTTTTGCAGCAGCGGGAGGAGGAATCTCCACCTTAATGGTATGGGTACTTTTAGCTAAAAGGTATTCCGTACAAATGTCTTCAGCTTTGCTGCATACGGCTAAGGCGGTGGTATACTACGCTCTGTTATGCATTCTTTCAGCCAGCCTGCTTTTGTGGGTAGTGAAACCGGGTACATTTATCGGGGTGCATTTCTTTACAGCTGTATCGGCTTTTTCAGGTACAGGTATTTCTGCTTTGGCTAATGCTGACTATACTGTTTTTTACAGTATGGTTTGTATGTTGTTGATGGTGGCCGGAAAGCCTTTTCTGCTATTTATTACTTGCCGTAGTGCACTCAAAAATAAGCTGTTTACTTTGCCCGCATAGCATCCACCGGATTGAGCCGGGATGCGTTGAGCGCAGGCACAAAGCCGGAAAAGATACCAATGACAACGGATATAATAATTCCGGTAACTACATTGGTGAACGAGAGTACCATCTCCATATCGAAGAGTTTACTTACCACTACGGTTCCGCCAAATACCAGCAGCAGTCCCATTAAGCCACCGAAAATACACAGGGTAACTGATTCAGTTAAAAACTCCAGCAGGATAAAATAATTTTTAGCACCCAGTGATTTTTGAATGCCTATTTCGTTGGTGCGTTCTTTCACCGATACAAACATGATGTTAGCAATACCAAAGCCGCCCACCAGAATAGAGAAACTACCTATTACCCAACCGGCCACGCCCACAATACCAAACAGTTGTTCAATACCTCCGGCCAGCAGTGTTGTTTTGTTTAAAGCAAAGTTATCGTCATATCCCGGTTTAATTCTGCGGTTGGAGCGCATAATACCACGAAGTTCATCTTCGAGAAAACCTAACGGAACATCTTTTCTGGCCTTAACCATAATGGTGGGGTTGTTTCGTTCCGAGTCTTTTTTGGATATACTCACAGCATAACTGTAAGGCATCACAATCATGTTGTCGAGGGAATTATCCAACAGGCTCTGACCTTCCCGTTTAAACACACCAATTACGGTCATGGGGCGCCCCGACATACGAATCTGCCTGCCTATGGCCTCCATGCCGTTAAAGAGGTTCTCTGCAATTTCAGCACCTATAATAACCACTGTGTGGCCTGAGTTAGATTCAGCTTCGGTGAAATAACGCCCTTGTTCAATGTCGAAGTTTTTGGTTTCATACCATTGATGCGTTACCCCCAGTGCAGTGATGTTGGAAATGGTATTCGGGCCGTACTTTAACAGTTTGCTGTCAATGTTAATGAGCAGGGCTGTGGCACCGGCATATCCTGAATTTTTGCTCACCGCTTTAAAGTCATTTTCAGTGGCAATAGGGCGGCTCATGTATTTCCACCACTGGTAATTCTCCTCGTACCAGGGCCACTTCTGTATAAAAATCACATCGTTGCCCAGTGAATTGATGTTGTTGCGCAGATATCTTTCCATCGAATCAACAATGGCCAGCACGGTTATAATGGAAAAAATACCTATGGTTATACCCAGTATAGAAAGGAAAGTACGCAACTTGTTCATGCGCAAAGCCTGCAATGCAATGGCTATACTTTCACCAATAAGGCGGAGGAATATGATCAGTTTCACTGTTGCAAAGTTAACGGAGCAGGGCGTTTTTTACAGCGTTAGTTATGCTTTTCGACCAACGGAGGCGTTTAGCTGACAAAAGAAAGACGGTAACATTTAGTTTTTTTAGCGTTTGTTTAAATGGGCTATAATTATACCTTTGCACCTCCCAAAATTACGCACTGATGAAATTATCTCAATTTAAGTACAATCTTCCTGAAAATCTTATTGCTAAATACCCTTCACCCGTTCGGGATGAGGCCCGTTTGATGGTGCTTCACCGCGACAAGAAGAAAATCGAGCACATGCAATTCAAAGACATTCTGAACATTTTTAATGACAAGGACGTCTTCATTCTGAACAATACCCGCGTTTTTCCCGCTCGTCTTTATGGTAGCAAAGAGAAAACAGGAGCCAAAATTGAGGTGTTTTTATTACGTGAACTGAACCATGAACAACGTTTGTGGGATGTTTTGGTTGACCCGGCCCGTAAAATTCGTGTAGGCAATAAACTTTATTTCGGAAATGATGATTTAGTGGCTGAAGTGGTTGATAATACTACCTCACGCGGTCGTACCATACGTTTTCTTTTTGACGGCCCTGAAGAAGAGTTTCGTGGTTTAATTGATAAGCTGGGTGAAACACCATTGCCACGTTACATTGACCGCCCCGTTGAAGCAGATGATAAAATCCGTTACCAGACCATTTATGCTAAAAACATTGGTGCTGTAGCTCCGCCAACAGCAGGTCTGCACTTTACCCGCGAGTTGATGATGCGTTTGGAAATTAAAGGAGCCAAGTTTGCTGAGTTGACTGTACACTCGGGTTTAGGTTCATTCCGTCCGGTTGAAGTGGAAGATCTTACCAAGCACAAAATGGATTCGGAGTTTTACGAAATCAACGAAAAATGTGCCCGCATGGTGAACAAAGCGGTAGAAGATAAAAAGCGGGTTATTGCGGTAGGAACTACCGTAATGCGTGCAATTGAATCATCGGTTTCTTCCACACAAACCTTAAATGCCTCTACCGGTTGGACCGATACCTTCTTGTTTCCTCCGTTTGATTTTAACATTGCGAATGCATTTATTACCAACTTTCATGCACCTGAATCAACGTTGATGATGGTTGCAGCTGCCTTTGCTGATTATGATTTTCTGATGCATGCTTACGAAGTAGCCATCAAAGAAAAATACAAGTTTCTGGCCTACGGTGATGCCATGCTGATTTTATAATATCGAAATTCCCTCAATACGTATAAATTGCCCTACCAAAAGTGGGGCAATTTTTTTATGAACCGATACGCCATTATTGTTGCCGGAGGAAAAGGACAACGTATGGGTACAGAAGTACCTAAACAGTTTTTAACCGTAGCCGGAAAGCCTGTTTTGATGCACACGCTCGAACGCTTTTACCAGGCAGATACAACCATTCAATTAATACTGGTTTTGCCCGAGATGCACAGCGTTACCTGGGAAAACCTGTGTGAGGAGTTTAATTTTCAGGTGCCGCATTCTGTAGTAAACGGAGGAGAGCAACGTTACCATTCCGTGCTTAACGGTTTATCTGCAATTGAAGAAACAGAGGCTCTGGTGGCTATTCACGATGGTGTGCGGCCTTTGGTAACCGACACCATTATTAACGGAGCATATGCTCAGGCAGAGCAACTCGGTTCGGCCATAGTGGCCGTTAAGCCCAAAGATTCTTTGCGTGTGTTGCATGAGAACGGCAGTAAGGCAGTGGAACGAAACAATTACGTACTTGTTCAAACCCCTCAGGTATTCAGACTACAGGCCATACGGGAAGCTTATGCTGCTAATTATTCTCCCTCATTCACAGATGATGCATCGGTATATGAAGTTTCAGGTGAGCGTGTTTACCTTTTTGATGGCGATTACCGCAACATTAAAATAACTACACCGGAGGACTTACTGCTGGCAGAGGTGCTGTTGTCTGATAGTTACAGATAAACTTTTAATGATATACAAATCCATCATATCAATTCTACTTCTCTTACCGACATTTGCTTTCGGACAAGGACGCATTAAATTTTATAATGACCTTGAAAAAGCGGAAATTTTCAAGTCTGACAGTTTTATGATTTCACGAATTGGGGGTGAACGCTTTAACAAATATTTTAGGTTTGAATATTTCTATTACAACATCAAGGAAGCCCAATATACAACAACAGCTTCTGATATTTCTGACCGAAGAATTAATAACATAGTTACATCTTATAAAATAAATATCCCGGAGCTAAGTTTTACAACAACAACTCAAGTAGTTTTTGACAGAGTTAAAAACAAACGCTACATTGAAGATTCACTGGGTATTCCTCAGGTTTTGCTGACAGGCTCTAAATTAGATCTACTTGACACGGGAGAAATAAAAAATGTTTTTGTTAAGCAAGGCATTTCGGCTGACAAGATCTACGTGGTAAGTTGCTTCTATAGCGATAGCTTGAAACAATTCTATACTGAAGTTCACGAAGTTGTTGTACCCTTTGATAAATTTATAAATAGGCAGATTGTTGACATATATCAATTAGACAGCAAAAATGGCAATATTCTTTCAGTCAAAAGAAATATTGAACTTGACTATACTCCAAGAGGACATTGGTTTTGGAATGTGCTAGTTGGAAATGAACAACGATTTCCGAAGAATACTTTATTGGATTCAATTTTCCTACTTGACGAAATTAAAGATATTGTGTTTACTGACAAGCAAGGTGATTATTTTCTTAGAAATAATCAGATAGCTTACCTTATTGAAAATCTAAAATTGAGTTCATATATGGGCGGACTAAGCGTTATTCCGACAGACTTTCAAGTTCAATTTTTGACCAAGAAAACCAAAACAGAAAAACAAGAGATTTATCTTAGCATTAAGGGTATTCATTTCGAAATTGGAGTTGACAAATGGGGGAATAAGTTTCAAGGATCCTTCAATATGCCAAAGACATTTGATATCAAGAAACTTGACCGTAGGAAATAAGCTACTTGTAATAATTGTCTTGCACTTTTGAAACGTAATGGTTAATACAAATAGACGTAAATAAGATTTACTTATTCAGCTTCTTGATGTACTCATCCACTATACCCATTTTCTGGGTAACATCACCTAAACGGAACATGGATTTTTCTTCTGTGTTGTAAACCTGAGTATACCACAGCATCTCAGTCTTGGCTGATTCAGCAATTTTAACCAGTTCCATTTTACGTTCTTTGGGAAGAGCAGCAATGGCAGCATCTGTATTTTTGATTCCGCTGGTTGATTTGCCTTTGTTCTTTTGTGTTTCTTCGAACAGGATATTGTTGAATTTATGGAAGGCTGCTAAACACCTGTAATAGCCGGCATTCGGGTCCTCTGATTTTACAGTAGCGAAATATACCTGTCCCCAGTAAACAGCAGAGTCGCACGAGTTAGGTATTGATTTTACGGTGTAACAATCGGTGTAGTAAGACTTTATTTTTTCACGCATCCACAGGGTATCAATGGGAACAACTTTTGGTGCTGCGGGTTGTCCGGGTTTACCTGCTGTGCCCGGTTTGCCGGGGGCAGGCTTTTGAGCAGGAACGGATGGTTTGGCAGGAGTGGTAGACGGTTTAGTTTGAGCCATGGCCCACGAGCCCAAGGTTAGTATGCAAGCTGTAGTAAGAAGTATTTTTTTCATTCTGAATTCTTTTTGTCAAATTAAAACTAAACCTGTGAGATTACAAACGGGGGCGCCAGGGAATTTCATCCACATTAAAATCGGTAGCAATTTTGCGTGACAATACAAACAGGTAATCAGATAACCTGTTCAGGTAAACAGCAATTATTTCGGGCACCTGAGATTCATTGCTCAAGTGAACAACCAAACGCTCAGCCCTGCGGCAAATGCACCTGGCCACATGCGCGGTAGAAACAGCCGGGTGTCCGCCAGGAAGGATAAAACTTCTCAGTTCAGGTAAATTCCCATCCATAGCGTCCATTTCTTTTTCCAGCAGTTCTACATCTGTTTCGTGCAAATCTGGGATTTTCATTTTAGATTTTTCAGGGTCGGAAGCCAGCACGGAACCAATGGTAAACAAGCGGTCCTGGATTTCATACAATACTTCTTTGGCGTGTTCATCCGTAATCATGTCCTTCACCAAGCCAATATACGAGTTCAACTCGTCCACTGTTCCGTAGCTTTCAATACGCAGGTGGTACTTGGGTACTCTCACTCCGCCAATCAACGATGTTTCGCCCTTATCACCGGTTTTGGTATAAATTTTAAATGTCATAGGTCAAAGGTAATTTTTATACACTAAACATGTATACCGATACAAATTGTTTGTTGTGGCCGGAGTAATTCTGTCTTTACTTTAAATGTGGTTGCACTTATCTGCTATTAAAGTGAATATTTGCACTATTCAAAAAATGTTTTTGAAACGGTGTTCAGTATGCTAATCAAAAGATAATTGGGAAACAGGTTGACACAAAATTACCTGAAGTGGATAAAGACCTTGATGCTGACCGGTGTTGGTATAGCCTTGTTCTACTTTGCTGTGCGCAACCAAAACTGGGGTAATTTCAGGTCCATTATTTCCGGGGGCACGTATTACAATGTGTTTGGTATTGTGCTGGTGTCGTATGCCAGTTATTGGTTTCGCACCAAACGTTGGAAACTGTTGTTGCACGCAGCAGGTAAAGAGGCCTCTTTTGTTCATTCCATTTCTGCGCTAAGTGTAAGTTACATGATTAACTACGCCATTCCCAGGCTGGGTGAACTAACGCGTTGCTACATTATCAGGCGAAGGGAAGGGGTGCCGTTTGAACTTTCGCTCGGAACGGTTATCATGGAAAGACTGGTTGATATTGCTGTATTGGGATTGGTTGTCTCGGCTGCGTTATTT
>DATGWX010000415.1:0-2249 GCA_035299275.1 Bacteroidia bacterium | reverse complement strand
TGGCAAAATGCGCGCATTATTCCTTTTGGCCCCATACCTTTCAGTCCGGCTATGAGCGTAATCCATTACGGCCAGGGAATTTTTGAGGGAATGAAAGCTTACAAAAATGTCGCAGGAGAAGCACTTTTATTCAGACCACATGACAACTGGGCACGATTAAACGCCTCAGCCAGCAGAATGTGCATGCCCGAGATTTCTGAGGAAATCTTTATGACCGGCTTAAAAACACTTATTGCTAAAGACATCAACTGGATACCCACCAAAGAAGGCAGCGGACTGTATGTGCGTCCTTTTATGTTTGCTACGGATGATTTTATTGGAGTACGCCCCTCTTCCAACTATTCCTTCATGATTTTTTGTTGCCCTGTAAACGCTTACTACAACAAGCCTCTTAGGGTAAAAGTAGCTGAGAAATACGTACGCTCTTTTGACGGAGGCGCTGGATTTGCCAAAGCAGCCGGAAACTACGGAATTTCCATGTTGCCCACACTGGAGGCTCAAAAAGAAGGATACGATCAGATTATATGGATGGATGGACGTGATTTTACCTACGTGGAAGAATCAGGTACCACCAACTTGTTTTTTGAAATTGACGGAACAGTGGTAACACCTCAACTGGATGGCAACATTCTGGATGGGGTAACCCGCAAATCATGCATTGAAATTTTACGCCACAATGGTTACCGGGTAGAAGAACGCAAAGTGAAAATTGCTGAGGTGATAGACGCTTGTCAGCAAGGTAAACTTACGGATGCATTCGGCACGGGTACGGCAGCCACCATTGCTCCCATATCAGTTATAGGATATAAAGGTAAAGACTATGAACTTCCTGATGTGGAAACAAGGGTGGTATCTAAACTACTGAAACAAACTATGGAAGATATTAAAACGGCCAAAATAGCTGATACGTTTGGCTGGGTGGTAAAAGTTTAAACGATGGCCTCCTCATCTGTTCAATTGGATGAAAGCTGGAAAAAACTATTGCATGAAGAGTTTGACTCGGCTTATTTTGCCTCCCTCAAAACATTTCTCATAGCTGAAAAAAACAGCGGAAAAATTATCTATCCCCCGGGCAAACAAATTTTTGCAGCATTTGATGCAACTCCATTTGATAAAGTTAAAGTAGTGATACTAGGGCAAGACCCCTACCACGGGCCCGGACAAGCGAACGGCTTATGTTTTTCAGTTAATCGCGGTGTTAAACCACCGCCTTCTTTAGTCAACATTTTTAAAGAACTGCAGGCAGATTTGAATATCCCTGTTCCCACTCACGGAGATTTAAGTGCATGGGCACAGCAAGGTATATTGTTACTCAACGCTACCCTAACTGTAAGGGCACATGAAGCCGGTTCTCACCAAAACAAGGGTTGGGAAATCTTTACCGACAAAACCATTCAGGCTATTTCAAAAAATAAAACACACGTTGTTTTTATTCTGTGGGGCCGTTATGCTCAAAGTAAACGTGCTTTGATTGATGAAAGCAAACACCATGTTATAGCCTCAGCACATCCCTCACCGCTTTCAGCGCACAACGGTTTTTTGGGGTCAAAACCTTTTTCAAAAACAAACACCTACCTGATAAGCAAAGGCATTCCCCCAATCGATTTTAGTCTTTGATGCAACTGTTGTTACCTATCGTTAGTCTTGAATAAAGTAACTTAACCATTTGCTCCTAAGCATATTTTTAACTATTTTCGAATAAACAAACCAAAAAACCATGCACAGGCAGTTACTCTTCCTGTTATTTGTACTGTTAAGTTTAACCGGGTTCTCTCAGGTACAGGTATATTCAAGCAATACAGGTAATCGTTTTTACTCCAACCTTATACAAGCCTTCTCAGCCATTAACAGCGGCACACATATAGGTGCCATAAGTGTAAGCATTACCTCAAGTCATTCCTTAACAGGAACAGCCACATTAGTAGCCAGCGGAGTGAGTACAGCTAATTACACTTCTATTACCGTGAGCCCCAGCGGAGGAAACATAACCATCTCCGGCTCTTCCAATGGCCCGATGGTTTTACTGAATGGTGCAGATAATGTAACCATCAACGGCATTAATAACGGTACCAACAGTTTGGCTTTTACCAACAGCAATACCTCACAGGGGCATGTGATTCAACTCACCAACGGAGCATCAAACAATACCATCACCCGATGCACCTTGCTCTCGTCAAACACCGTTGACTTTTGGGGAGTCATCACACTTATGGGTAACACAGGTAACTCCAATAATACTATTACCTACA
>DATGWX010000414.1:0-3987 GCA_035299275.1 Bacteroidia bacterium | reverse complement strand
TCGATCCATGTCGCGGTGGTTTTTTGGATTCTCCATATCGAACAAGGCCATTTCGTATCGGTTGGGTAATCCTGTTGTCGCATCTTTGGTACTTAAATCTGAGGAGTGAATGTTGTAAATAAAAAATCCGCTGATGCCTACCTGAAAATTTTTGAACCTGCCCGTTTCATACCCTATACCCATACCAAAACCATTGGCATAATAATCTGACAGACCCGCTGCATTATCTGTGGCCATAAAGAAGTAGCGCGTGTGACCAAAAAATTCTCCCTTGCGAAGAAACTGCTGAAGGGTTTTTGCATCGGTGGTATCGCGCTCATGCTCCGAGTAATGAATATACGGCTGATGCTGCGCCATTACTGAGAATGACAAGAAGAGACTGATGTATAAAAAAATCTTTTTCACTTAAAACCCTGCTTTAATGTACGTCCAACCCTGCTCCTGCTTTAACACAATTTCTCCTATGCCCATCAGCACAAAATGCATATCAGGTAAAATGGCTTCTTTGGTAACCTCTCTTTCGCGCATGGAATTTTCACATGCTGTAAATACGATGCCGCGTTCTTTGAGTTTATATATTTCTTCTTTGTATTTGGTTTTTTCTGTAACCAGAAAATCCAGGCCAGGACCGTGGCACACCACTTCAATGGCTACTGTATCGCCCCAGCCGTTTTTTAAATTATTCAACTGCTTTACCAGACTTTTATGCACCAACACATCAGCCGAGGTGAGCTGCATCACAATCTGATGTTTTTTGAATGGCTCTTTTTTATTTTTCTGTGCAAGGGCGATATTACTCATCCACATGAGCAAAGCTGCCAGAGCAAAAAGTATTTTACTTTTCATATCCGTGAAACTTAAGTGTGGTATTTATTTCTTATTCTTTTTCATGGACTCCCTCTTTTCCTTTATGGGTGAGAAGGGCCCGTACTTGTGTTGTTGTGCTGAAAATCCGTCAGCAAATGGCCCGAAGGGATGGTCTACAGGTTTGCCTGAAATGTTCGGCCAATCGTTACTCAAATCTTTCTGTGGGCGCTGCTGACTGTTTACGTATGCAGCTACGTCCCACGCTTCTTCATCTGTAAGTTGAGGGGCATCGTGTGAAGCACCCAGAGGCATGTTTGTTTTTACATATCCTGCAAATCGCGAAAGGCGGAAAAGCCCGGCTCCGTTGTTATAGCTGTTCTTTCCCCATAAAGGCGGGAATGTGTAAGCCGTTTTTTCTGCGTTTAAAATACCTGCACCATCTGCCTGGTGACAACTCTGGCACTTTTGTTCGTATACCAAAGCACCATTTTGCGGGTTAGCTGCGCGGTCCAAAAAAGGTAGTTCCCAAATGCCGCTGCCCGAAGGTTTTTCTCCCTGAGCTACTCCTGTGCCCAGCCATTTAATGTATGCCACAATGGCCCGCATTTCTTTGCTGGTAGTATCGAGTGCCGTGCCGTTTAAACTGCGCTCAAAACAATCGTTCACCCGCTTGGGAATAGTTTCGATAGCACCGGAGCGTTCTCTGAATTTGGGGTATGTGGAATACACCGCAAAGTAATTATTGCCCCAGGGTTTGGTACCGGCATCCAGGTGGCAGTTCTGGCAATTCATACCGTTGGAAATATGCATCACCGTTCCTTTCGGACCTAAATACGCAGAAGTAAATTGCACCAGTTCTTTGCCATACTTAACCAACTCCCCTTCTTCACCTGACGGAAATGTTGCCACATCCGGAGTCTTCCAAAGAAGTGGTTGTTCCGGTGTTACTGGTTGTGTTGTTAGTGCGGTGTATTCCTCTGTTACCTGCGGCATATCATTTACCGTAAGTAAGATGCCCAGCAAAAGCAGAATGCCCAGAACGTATGGTAATGCTTTTATCATTTTACTCGGTGGGTTTACCCAAACGTTTCCATTCTCCTATGCCGCCCTTCAAATCGTATATAGCGGCAAAACCAGATTCAGAAAGCTGACCAACTGCTTGTCCGCTGCGGTTGCCGCTTTGGCAATACAACAAAATTGTATTTGTTTTATCCAACTCATTCATTCGCGTTGCAAAATCAGGAGCATAAATATCAATGTTCACCGCTCCTTTTAAATGTGCCTCAGCAAACTCCTGCGGTGTGCGTACATCAACCAGAATGGTGTTGTTCTCTTTCATCTTCTGCTCAAACTCATCTGCACTTATTTTATTTTGTGCATTGCAACTGCTCATGATGAAAGCGAATATGGCTGCAAAAAATGTTATATTAATTTTCATTTTATCTCTTCAAAATTTATTTCTTTTACTTCCTGCTCTTTTATTTTTTTGTACTGAGGATAACCACATCCACCAATGCCGCAACTTGTGTTCAATACTCCCTGCACCAATAGCACACCTATAAGAGCAAAAACCGGATCCTTACTCATCGCAAAAGCTACTATACCCAACAGGCCGAATACCAAACGAATGATACGGACCACACTCTGGTTTTTTACATCTATGTTCATGATTAATGAGGTAATTTTGGTTTGAGGTAACTGTATACCCAGGTGCCCAACATAGCACTGAGCAGGCCCACAATAATTACAGAGTAACCTGCACCCAGCAAGGCATACAACGGACCCGGACAGGCACCGGCCAAAGCCCACCCCATGCCGAAAATAATACCGCCATAAATTTGTCCTTTGCTGAATTGCTTATCGGGGATAACAATTTCTTCTCCGTTAATGGATTTTACTTTGAACTTTTTAAGCAACCACACCGACAGTGCACCCACTGCAATAGCAGAACCGATGATGCCGTACATGTGAAAACTCTGAAAGCGGAACATCTCCTGTATGCGAAACCAGGAAACGGCTTCTGTTTTAGTTAATACTGTTCCGAACAATATACCCACTAGTAAATATTTAATGTTTTTCATGACTGATGGTTTAGAATAGTGAATAAATAAGCGGTGTTAAAATGTGCGTCATTAACAAGCCACCGATAAAGAAAAATATCACGGCAACCAATGAGGGCCATTGCAAGCTTGACAAACCCATAATGGCGTGGCCCGATGTGCAACCACCCGCATAACGCGATCCGAAACCAATCATGAATCCGCCCAGTACAATGATGATTAATCCCTTTAAAGAGAATACTGTTTGCCAGCTGAAAATGTCTGAAGGCAGCAGTCCGTCAAATGAAGTAATGCCCAGTGCTTTGATATCTTCTACCGTTTGAGGCGATATGTTTACGGGTTGTCCGTTATTCAATAAAACACCTCCGATGAAACCACCCAGCAAAATACCGGTAACGAAAAAGATGTTCCACATCTCCGCTTTCCAGTTGTATTTCAAAAACTGGATATTGAAGGGAGCTACAGCAGCGCACGCATGTCGCAAGGATGAGGATATACCCAGCATTTTATTTCCCAGTATGAGCAAAAGCGGAACGGATATTCCGATGATGGGGCCGCTTACGTACCACGGCCACGGCTCTTTAAGTAAGTCTATCATATCAGTCTTTCAGTTTAAAAGTTAAAATTGGTTTGTATACATGGTTCAGTAAATCAGCAGATACACATCCGTTAATGATTTTATTCAAACCGGTACGTTGTTTACTGCCAATGGCAATGATGTCAATGTTATTTTTGGCTACAAAGTGCATAATCCCTTCTTCTACATCATTGTCGCTGTATACGGCAAATTCCACGTCCTTCAACTGGTGCTTTTCAGCAAAGGCTCTCATGTGCCGGAACGCTTCTCCGTCAGCTAAAAAGTTGTTAGCTGTGTTTACCCGCAACAGGTACAGCTGTGCCTTAAATGCTTTTTGTATAGCCAGAACCAATTCACAATGCGGCACATCGTCTTCCTTAAAGCTACCGGCCAGTACAATTTTTTTCACTTCCATATCCGAGCGGTCACATTTCAGCGTCATTAATGGTATGTGGCTATGCATAGCAATGTACTCACTGTGGCTATTCGCAAGCAATTCCTTAACCCCTGAAACGGCATGTGTTCCCATTACTATAAGGCTGG
>DATGWX010000413.1:0-2352 GCA_035299275.1 Bacteroidia bacterium | reverse complement strand
TTGAGATAACCCACAATCCAGGTAGGTACCTGATTGGAATAGAGCTTGCTGGATTCAAATACAGTACATTTTTTTAATGCGGTATACGCTTTGGTTCTTTTATCAAATTTTTTGTTTTTGTAGCAAATAACCAGAATGGTAGACGATAAGGGTTGCTGGAAGTAAGGAACCAAAGCATCGTAATTTTTTATTTCCTGTGCTTCTTTAACGATTATAACCTGATAAGGGGCCATCATGGGAAAACGCCTTGCGGCATTTGCAATCTGTCCGGCATCAGTGTCTTTACCGTAACATACCGTTTGGTTAAATCCGCGCTCGGCTTCTGAAAGCACCTCGTTTTCGAAAATATGCGTGAGTTGGTCAATGAAATAAGGTTCATCTCCATGCAGAAAGTAGACAGGTGAGTATTTGCCCTGTGCAACTGCTTTGCTTATTTCTTCAAAATCTTTTAGGGTATCCGCTGCCATTCGTATTAATTTGCCTGTATATAATGATGCCTCAGTTACAATTTCCGGAAGCACACTTTTCCTTTCAACAGGAAGGGCAAAGAAAATTAATTTATGATATAATCAGAAAAAAATATGTTGTACTCACACCTGAGGAGTGGGTGAGGCAGCATGTTATCCACTACCTGAGTAGTATGCAATACCCCTTAGGCCTTATCGCTGTTGAGCGGGCGCTAAAAGTGAACAAGCTCACCAAGCGTACAGATATTGTTGTATACAATCAAAAAGGAGCCCCTGCTTTAATTGTGGAATGCAAATCGGCTGATGTGGAAGTGAATCAGGCAGTGTTTGATCAGATTGCCCGTTATAATATGCCCCTGAAAGTTAAATGGCTGATGGTGACCAATGGTTTGATACACTACATCTGTGAGATGGATTATGAAAAAAGGAGTTATACTTTTGTGAACAGTTTGCCCGATGCGCAACTGATGCTTACATCATAATGCCGGCAATGGTTGCCGAGAGATAAGAGGCCAAAGTGCCGCAGATGAGCGCTCTGAAGCCTAAACGAGCCAAATCACTTCTTCTTTCAGGGGCCAGCTCTCCGATACCACCCACCTGTATGGCAATGGAACTGAAGTTGGCAAAACCGCAAAGAGCGAAACTGATAATCACGATGGTTTTAGGGTGCAGGGTTTGTCCGGCTATCATGGGCGAAAGTTGCGAGTAAGCAACAAATTCATTGATTACCATTTTTGTTCCCATCAAACCGCCCGCTGTTAAAATATCCTGAGAGGGAATACCCATGGCCCAGGCAAAAATTGAAAACACACCGCCAAAGATTGTATTCAGGCTGATGTTGCGTAAGTCAAATCCGAATGCATCGGTAAGTCCGATGGCGTATAATCCACTGCCCATTTTACCCAGTAGCAGGTTGGCTAATGCAATAAGCGCAATAAACCCTATAAGCATTGCAATCACATTGAGTGATACCTTTAATCCGTCTCCTGCTCCATGTGAAATAGCATCAAGTAAGTTGGCGTGCGTTTTTTTGACTTCTAATTTTACAGAGCCTTTTGTCGCAGATTCCTCTGTTTCAGGCCACACTATTTTAGCAATAACCAATGCCCCGGGAGCAGCCATAATACTGGCTGCAAGCAGGTAAGGAGCAGGTATACCCATAGAAATATAAACAGCCATTACCCCACCTGCAATACATGCCATACTGCCGCTCATGCTGGCTAAGAGTTCGCTCATGGTCATGCTGGAGAGATAAGGTTTAATCATAATCTGCGCTTCTACCTGACCCACAAATGCACTGGCCACATTAGATAAAGATTCACTGCCGCTTACGCGCATTAACGCATGAACTATCCGGGCAAAAAAGGAAACAATAATCTGCATAAGCCCAATGTGATAAGCAATGTTAACCAACACCGCTACAAAAATGATGGCCGGCATTATTTTAAACATAAACAGAAAACTGTACTGGTCACCAAAAATAGGTTTAAGTAATTCAGGTTTCATTAAACCGCCAAATACAAATTCACCACCCTGGTCGGCCAGATGCAGTAAACGTTCAATGTTGTGGCCCACCCAGGCAAATACTGAGGCACCTATATCAGTTTTGAGAATAAAAAGGGCAAGTATTATTTGAGTTAATAAACCGCTGATTACGGTGCGGTAGTTAATGGCTTTTCTGTTGTTGGATAATAGAAAGGCTAATCCAAGGATAAGCACTATACCAATAACCCCGGTAAACCTTTCCATATGTCAGATTTTTATTTGCGTTTATTAATTTCGTCTCTTATCAGCGCTGCTTTATGGTAATCCTCAATGCGAATGGCTTCATCCAACAGACTGTAGAGTTGTTCTATAGTCATGGAAGTTAAGTTGGCATTAGGGT
>DATGWX010000412.1:0-1561 GCA_035299275.1 Bacteroidia bacterium | reverse complement strand
ACAGGTTCTATCCAGTTGGCAGGTACTTCAATGTCGTTGTTAAGCAACACATAGTAGTCTGCCTGCACGTGTTTAAGTGCGTGGTTATATCCACCTGCATACCCGTAATTGGCATCGTTGCGCACAACAGTTACCGCAGGGAAATGCTGTTGTACGTATTCAACCGAGCCATCATCAGAAGCATTATCTGCCAATACAATTTCCAGGTTGGGGTAAGTAGAAGCCACAACCGAAGGAAGAAAATTTTCCAGCAGGTGCTTGCGGTTCCAGTGAATAATTACTACAGCTACTTTTGGATAAGGCATGTTGAACAATTACTGCGAATCTGCGAAAAAAAAGGGGAAGCAGCAAGAGGAAAGAGAAAGACCACTGATTACACCAACTAAATGTAATCAGTGGTGAATATTATCCGTTCATCGACACCAGAAACTCTTCGTTACTCTTGGTGTCTTTCATGTATTTCAATACCAGATTCATGGCCTCTTCCGCATTCATATCTGAGATGTGATTGCGCAGTACCCAAATCTTTTGCAGGGTGTTTTTGTCTAACAACAAATCTTCTCTGCGGGTGCTGGATGAAACAATATCAATAGCAGGGAAAATGCGTTTGTTAGAAAGCTTACGGTCGAGTTGCAGTTCCATGTTGCCCGTACCTTTAAACTCTTCAAAAATTACCTCGTCCATTTTTGAGCCGGTATCAATTAAGGCGGTAGCAACAATAGTAAGTGAGCCACCTTTTTCAATTTTACGGGCTGCACCAAAGAATCTTTTCGGTTTGTGCAATGCATTAGCATCCACACCACCGGAGAGTACTTTACCTGATGCCGGTTGGGCGGTGTTAAACGCACGCGCCATGCGGGTTATGGAGTCCAATAAAATCACTACATCATGGCCACACTCTACCATACGTTTAGCTTTTTCCAAAACAATATTGGCAAGCTTTACGTGTTTATCAGCCGCTTCATCAAATGTGGAAGCTACTACTTCGGCATTCACACTGCGGGCCATGTCAGTTACCTCTTCCGGACGCTCATCAATCAATAAAATAATCAGATAAACTTCCGGATGATTGGCGGCAATTACGTTGGCAATTTCTTTTAACAAAACAGTTTTACCTGTTTTAGGTTGCGCCACAATTAAACCACGCTGACCTTTTCCTATGGGAGCCAACAAATCAATAATGCGGGTAGCATAGGTGCTGTTTTTTCCTCCCAGATTTAATTTTTCGTCCGGGAAAAGCGGAGTAAGGTGTTCGAAAGAAACACGGTCGCGCACCTCAGCAGGCGTACGTCCGTTAATGGATTCTACGCGTGTGAGTGCAAAATATTTTTCGCCTTCTTTAGGCGGGCGCACAGCACATTTAACTGTATCACCGGTTTTTAAACCAAAGGTTTTTATCTGCGATGGAGCTACATATACATCATCAGGAGAAGGCATATAATTGTAGTCACTGCTACGCAAAAAACCGTATCCGTCCTGAATCATTTCCAGTACCCCTTCGCTGCTTACTATGCTGTCTAATTCAGCATAAAGGTTTTGCTGCTGTTGTTGATTCTGGTTC
>DATGWX010000411.1:0-7519 GCA_035299275.1 Bacteroidia bacterium | reverse complement strand
GTTTTTACTTGCTTTAAATAAAATCGCTTTCTCCTTTTCCGAAAGACTTTCGTAGCCCGATTGCGAAATTTTATCCAGAATTGCATCTATCTGTTCCTGTGAGGGAACATCCGGACCGGTTTTCATGTAGGTTGTTCGGTGTACTACTTTCAGTTTAGGTTTAGGTCGAAAGATTCGGACAAATTTATTCAATTTTTCGTCAATTAATAAAACGATATCATTGCCTCTCTGCAACTGCCGCATTAAAACAAACCCCAACAACGCCCCGCCCAAATGAGAGGTGTGGCCGGCAGGGTTAGCATCGGGCAGACTGATAAGATCAACAATAACATAAAAAAGGGCAAGGTACTTGAGTTTTACCGGTCCGAACAACAAGAGGTTGAGTTGATAGTTGGGCAACTGCGTGGCTGCTCCCACCACCAAAGCCATTATAGAGGCCGAAGCGCCCAGCATGAACGGCTGATAAACACTTCCACGAATGGCAGGTATAAATTCATAAGCAAACATGGCCAGCACAGCCCCGAACAAACCACCCAGCAGGTAAAAGCCCCACGTGCGTCTGCCATTGTTGAACTCGGCAAAAATGCCCCCGAACCAGAACAACACCAACATATTGAAAATAATGTGCAGCAACTGCTGGTGCAAAAACATGTACGTAAAAATCGACCAGGGCTGATACAGCAGCTGCCTGGCCTGTAACGGAACGGATATCCAGTGTAACGCCTCCTGAATAGCTTCCCGGTTTACACCTGCCAGCCAAAATAGTACGTGCGCCAGGCTGGTAACAATAAACACTACGGCATTAATGAAAATGATTTTTTTTACCACATTGCCAGTATCAATAAAATCGTATTTCAGTTGTTGAAAGAATGTCATACTAGTACCTTCTTTTTTTATCCCAGGCTTTAATTAAAACGTACCCGAACAGCATGCCGCCCAAATGTGCAAAGTGTGCTACATTGTCTCCGGGGTTATTGGCAAAACCCGCATACAACTCAAACGCACCATACAGGGCTACAAAGTATTTTGATTTGATTGGAATGGCAAAATAAACGTACACCACATTGTTAGGGAAAAACATGCCATAGGCCAGCAACACCCCGAATACTGCGCCCGATGCGCCCACAGTGGGTATATTTAAAACATTGTTAAGTGCCGCCCACGCAGGGTCTTCATATTGAAAGTTTTTCAATAAAACCGACCGGCCTTCTTTGGCAATTTGTGAAATCACTTCAGAATCAACACCCGCTGCCGCTGCAGAAAACTGGTATTGATTGACCAGGGTATGCAGTAATGCTGCACCCAGGCCGGTTACGAAATAGTAAACAAAAAACCGCTGGCTCCCCCACACATTTTCCATCAGGCTACCAAACATCCACAAGGCAAACATGTTGGAAAACAGGTGTAGAAAATTGCCGTGCATAAACAGGTGCGATAGCAGTTGGTGCGGGGCAAAGTGGGCTGATTTGTAAAAATACAAGCCGAGAATTTGCGTGAGGTCAATACGAAACTTATCCTCTAGCAGCATGCTGCCAAGAAAAAAAAGTCCGTTAATAATCAGAAGGTTTTTTACTACAGGCGGCATGGCCTGAAAGCCTCCCGGACGGGCAAAGTTGTTCATCTGTTATAAAAATAAGCGGAGCAAATCATCCTCCAAAAGTACAACATATGTTCTTTTGCCCGATGATGTATGCGTTGGTTGTTGTGTTCTAAATAAATCCTGTAGCAGGTTGCGCATTTCTTCTTCAGTAAGTTTTTGGTTGCGCTTTACGGCAGCGCGTTTGGCCATAAACCAGGCCAGTCTTTCTTTGCGGTTGGTTTTATTGTTGGCCGTATTTTGTTTCAGGTCTTCCAGTATGCCCGCTATTAAATCTTCTTCGTTGGCATGTTGCAGGTCGGCTGGCACTCCGTGCACAATCATGTTGTTGTTGCCAAAACCCGCTACATCAAAACCCATTTGCAGCAACTCCGGAATAAGCTCTTCCATCAGTTCATAATCACTGCCGCTGAGTGCTATTACCCGCGGAAAAAGTTTTTGCTGGCATAGCACACGCTGGTTGTCTGCTGCAGTCATGTAACGTTCATACAACACGCGTTCATGTGCAGCCTGCTGGTCGATTAACACGGTGCCTTTGGAGGTAGTACTCAAAACATAATTCCCAAACAACTGCACCGGTGTAGTGAGTAAGACAACGTCTTCGTGCAAACGCAGCTCTTCCGTTGGTTTAACAGGGTTAAACTCCACCACCTCTCCTTTTTGTTCAAACAGTTTTTCCCAACCGTACGTGGTGTCTCTTCTGTAGGTACTGTTGCCCGGTATATCCATGTTGATGGGGCGTGAGGAGCGTATTTCCGGAGCCTTGCTTACCTCGCCAGGCTCCAGTGGTACTGAGGGAATAAAGCTTTGTACAGAAGAGCCATCGTACATGGGCACGAGGTAAAAATCTCCCAGCGCTTTTTTGATTACTGACTTCAAAATCATGTACACACTCCGTTCATCTTGAAACTTAATTTCTGTTTTGGTGGGGTGTATATTTACGTCAATTTCTTTGGGGTCAATATCAATGTTGATGAGGTAAAACGGAAACTGTTCTTTGCTGATGAGCTGCTCATAACACGCGTTTACGGCATGGTTAAGGTAAGCGTCTTTCACAAAACGGTTGTTTACAAAAAAGAACTGCTCGTCACGTGTTTTTTTGGCTGAACCCGGGGTGCCCACAAATCCGCTTACACGAAGTATGCTGGTTTCTTCTTCAAACGAAATAATATCCCCGCTTTTTTTATCTGAGAAAACTTGCAACACTCTTTCCTGTGGTGTTGTAGCCGGAAGGTGAAACGTTTCTGTGTCGTTGTTAAACATCCACATTTCTATGTGTGGGTGCGACAAAGCAATGCGGGTAAACTCAGTAATGATGTGGCGCGTTTCAACCGGATTGGATTTAAGAAAATTTCTGCGGGCCGGTACATTAAAAAACAAGTTCTTTACCAGAATCTGGGTTCCTGCGGGCGATTGAATATGCTCCTGACTGATCAGTTCTGAGCCCTCAATCACAATGTGTGTTCCCAGCTCTTCAGCCGAGGTACGGGTTTTCATTTCCACCTGCGCAATGGCTGCAATGGAGGCCATGGCTTCTCCGCGAAAACCCATCGTACGCAGTTTGAATAAATCTTCTACCCGTTCAATTTTTGATGTGGCGTGACGTTCCCAGCACATGCGTGCATCTGTGGAACTCATTCCTTTGCCGTTGTCATTTACCTGAATAAGTAACTTGCCGGCCTCTTTAATAAACAATTTTATTTCAGTAGCCCCGGCATCAATACTATTGTCGAGCAACTCCTTTACCACCGAGGCGGGTCGTTGCACCACCTCTCCGGCAGCTATTTGGTTAGCTACATGGTCGGGCAACAAATGGATTATATCACTCATGCGGGTTGGCGGAGTTGGAACTGTTTGTGTAGCTATACACAAAAAACAGCCAACGTATGTTAACTTTTAGTAAGGCAAAAATACAGATTAATTCCCCAGTTTTGCGTTTTATTGTCGTTCACATGCGCGTTTTTCGTTTGTTTTCTTTTGCTCTTATGTGGTTGTGTGGCCTTACCGCGCAAGCACAAAGCAACAATGCTGCATTCTGGAGTACACCCAATCCGTGGGTAGATTCAGTATTCAATTCCATGACAGAAGCTGAGCGCATCGGTCAGTTGTTTATGGTAGCCGCCTGGTCCAACAAAGATTCGGCTCACGTAAAAGAAATCCAGTGTCTCATTCGCGACCATAAAATAGGTGGCATAATCTTCTTCAAAGGCGGCCCAGTTCGTCAGGCCATACTTACCAACCACTACCAATCTATATCCAAAGTTCCTTTACTGGTGGGCATTGACGGAGAGTGGGGTCTCTCCATGCGATTAGACAGTACTCCTACCTTCCCGCGGCAAATGATGTTGGGAGCAGCCAACGATGACACGCTTATGTACCGTATGGGGCTGGAGATTGGCAAACATTGTAAACGCATGGGCATACACCTCAACTTTGCTCCTGTAGTAGACATAAACAACAACCCGCGCAACCCCGTAATTAATGATCGTTCCTTCGGGGAGGATAAACACATTGTGTCCAGCTTAGGGATAGCATATACGCGTGGTATGCAAAGCCAAAAAGTGATGGCCTGCGCCAAACACTTTCCCGGTCACGGGGATACCGACAGCGATTCACACTACAACCTGCCTGTAATTAAAAAGACTAAAGCAGAGTTAGACAGTATGGAGCTTTATCCGTTCAGAGAGTTGTTTAATGATGGGGTAATGAGCGTAATGAATGCGCACCTTTCTATACCCAAGTTAGACTCTACTCCCAACCTGGCCTCGTCCCTTTCGCCTGTTATCATCAACGGGTTGCTTAAAAAAGAAATGGGCTTTAAAGGGCTGGTGCTAACTGATGCGCTCAACATGCAGGGCGTTAGTAAATACAATGCCGCCTGGGACATCAACATCCTTTCGCTTAAAGCCGGCAACGATGTGTTGTTATTTGCGGAAGAGGTACCTTACTCCATTGAAAAAATCAAGATGGCGCTCGACAGTGGCTGGCTTGACAGCACTGAAATTCATGCACGCATTAAAAAAATATTACTCAGTAAATACTGGGCCGGCTTAAACAACTACAGTCCGGTTGACCTCAACAACCTGATAACAGATATCAACTGCTGCGCTACCGATTTACTTATTCGCGAAGTAATTGAACGTTCAGCCGTAATTGCTAAAAATGATTTGGGTCTCATTCCGCTTAAAAACCTGCACACCAAAAGCGTTGCGCTTGTTGCCAGCGGAACAAAAGACTACAAAGCTTTTGAAGAGTTTGCGCTCAGCTATGCGCGCATGGATGTTTTTTTTATCGACAAAACAGAATCAGATGCCGTGCACGATAGCTTGCTCACCAAGCTCAAGGGGTACGATTTGGTAATTACCGCTTTGCATAACACCAGTCGTTTTGTATCACGCAACTTTGGTTTAACTGAGCCTCAGGTGCGTTTCATTAACCGGCTCAACAATCAAAACCAACTCATTCTGGTAAATAACGGCAACCCATACAGCATGCAGCGTTTTCCGGGCATTAAGTCCTTGATTATTTCTTACGAGGACCAGCCCTGGAACAATGAAATTGCGGCACAACTGCTTTTTGGCGCACGCACATCTTTCGGGCGTTTACCTGTTTCGGTTTATGAGTATTCATTAGGCTCAGGAGTAAACGGGGAATACCTGGGGCGTTTGAAATATGTGCTGCCCGAACAAGCGCTCTTCGACTCTAAAGCACTTGCTTTTATTGACACCATAGTAACCAAAGCCATTGCCGACAGCGCAACGCCCGGGGCGCAGGTTATTGTGGCCAAAAACGGAAACGTGGTATACCACAAATCATTCGGCACAACTACGTACACCAGCGGAGAACTTGTTACAGAACACCACTTATATGATTTGGCATCGCTTACCAAGGTGCTGTCCACAACTCTGGTGGCCATGAAACTGCATGAGCTCCACGAACTTGACCTTGACAGACGGCTAGGCTTTTACCTGCCGGAGTTAAAGAGTTCCAACAAACGGCAGATAACTGTAAGGCAATTGTTGTTGCATGAATCGGGCTTGCCTCCTTTTATTCCTTTTTACAAAAAAACGCTGGTGGGCAACAATCTGAATCCTTTGCTGTACAGCGAAACCAGCGACAGTAATTTCACCATACCCGTAGCTGCCAACCTGTGGCTACACAAAGATTACAGTGAGGTGATTTATGATGAAATTATGGATTGCCCGCTCAACAAAGAACCGGGCTATGTATACTCTGACCTGAACATGATTCTGCTTAAAAAAATCATAGAGAAAATCACTGAAACCAACATAGAAAAATACGTAGACTCGGTTTTTTACAAACCTCTCGGCTTGGCCACTATCGGCTTCAACCCTTTGTCGCGTTTTGATGAAAGTCGCATAGTGCCTACTGAAACCGACAGCCTGTTCAGAAAACAACTGCTGCGCGGTTACGTACATGACCCCGGTGCAGCAATGATGGGTGGCGTTGCGGGCCATGCAGGCCTTTTCTCCAATGCCAGCGATGTGGCCGTGATAATGCAAATGCTGCTCAACCGCGGGGAATATGGTGGTATCCGCTTTTTTAAGTCGTCCATAGTAGATGAGTTTACCCAGCGCTCGTCTAAGTTGGGGCGAAGGGGTTTGGGTTTTGACAAGGCAGAGTTTCGCCCTAAGAAGAACAGCCCGTGCAGCAAATACGCCTCGCCCCTCACCTTTGGACACACCGGTTTCACGGGTACCTGCGCCTGGGCCGATCCCGAAAACGGACTGCTTTTTATCTTTCTCAGCAACCGCATTCACCCTTCAGCAGAAAACACTAAGCTTATTCAGCAGAACATTCGCACCAACATCCACGACTTGTTGTACGATATGTTGAAATAAGCAGTCGAAGCGCATAATGTCCGGGGCAAACGACACATAAAACTTAACCCACACACAACTTCTATCCCTTATCTTTGTTTACTCGTTTAATGCACAAAATGAATATCGGAATAGTATGTTATCCTACTTACGGTGGCAGTGGTGTAGTAGCTACAGAGCTGGGTAAAGCTCTTGCCAGCCGTGGACACAAAATACATTTTATCACGTACAGCCAACCTGCCCGTTGGGATTTTTTTAACGAAAACCTGTTTTATCATGAGGTGAATGTGTCTACCTATCCGCTGTTTGAATATCCACCCTACGAAACTTCATTAGCCAGTCGCCTGGTGGATGTGGTAAAGTTTGAAAAGCTCGATTTGTTGCATGTACACTATGCCATTCCACACGCTTCGGCCGCGGTATTTGCCAAACACATTCTGGCTTCACATGGCATCAACATCCCGGTAATTACTACCCTGCACGGCACAGACATCACCCTGGTTGGGCGCGATAAAACCTACACTCCTGTAATTGCGTATTCCATCAACGAAAGCGATGGGGTTACTACCGTTTCCGAATCTTTACGCAAAGACACTCTGGAACTGTTCGACATTAAACGACCTATTGAAGTAATTCCCAACTTTGTTGATTTTGATCGCTTCAGCAAAAAACCCCGCGAGCATTTTAAACAGGTAATTGCTCCAAACAATGAGCACCTGATTGTACACACCTCCAACTTCCGCAAAGTAAAACGGGTGGATGATGTGGTAAAAATATTTCAGAAAATAAACCAACAAACACCTTCCAAATTGTTGCTGGTGGGTGACGGACCCGAACGCATAAACATTGAAATGTTATGTCGCGAACTGGATGTGTGCGACCGCGTAACATTCTTAGGAAAACAGGAAGCCGTAGAAGAAATCCTTTCCATCTGCGACCTCTTTATTTTACCTTCTGAACATGAAAGTTTCGGGCTGGCTGCACTTGAGGCTATGGCTTGCGAGTTGCCTGTTATCTCATCAAATACCGGAGGTATACCTGAGCTTAATGTACATGGATATAGTGGTTTCTTAAGCGATGT
>DATGWX010000410.1:0-5771 GCA_035299275.1 Bacteroidia bacterium | reverse complement strand
ATGCAGGCATGTACCACAACATTAAAAACAAGTTCAACCTCGGTTGACTTCGATTACATTCATCAAACCGGGATAATGACCCAACCAATGGTAGCTGAAGTGGAGGTTGAGGCCCGCAGAATTGGGGCCGAAGTAGTGATTAAGGACAGACACTATATGGGACAGGACCCTGTTGCATTGGCTAAAAAATTAGCCATAGCTGAGGCTATTAAAACAGGCAATGCCGACCTTATTGTTCACCCCATGTTTGATGTAACCCGCAAAAAGGGTAAAACAACGGTGACTGTTAGTGGTTTTGCCGGTATGTACAAAACATTCCGGGAGTTTAAGTTGGAAGATACCGTTGCTTTTTACGCATTCAAAAAAACACCTTCAACAGAAACAGTTGTTCATGTTACAATAGAATCTGCCAATACTGTTCAGCCAAAAAACACGAGTACCTCAAACAATAAAACCAAGCCGGCAAATAAGGCTTCTTCAGGTGTTTTGGGCGTTCTTCTGGGAATTTTATTGTTAGGAGTTACTGCAGCGTCTCTATAAGTTTAAATTAAAAGGAAACAACAAAATGAAAAAGTATATTTATATGATTCTGATTGCTGGCTTGTTCAGCGCCTGTACTCAATTAAGAACAAGGACACTTGCAGTTGATAGTGAACCTATTTACAAATCGGGAGTGCTCACTAAGCCTATGGTGGCCGAGGTGAATATAGAAAAACGGAAAATTGAGGGTGTTGCCTCTGTGAAAAATGCAGAGTATCCCGGCAATGCTTCTGAAGTAGCATTAACATTTGCGATAAGAAATGCACTTAAATCCGGTAATGCCGACTTTATTGTTCAGCCGCTTTATGATATTGAAAATACAAAGGGTGTAACCACTGCCAAAGTGAGCGGATATGCAGGAAAGTATAAAGTTTTTCGCGAGTTCAAACTCTCCGATACAACTTCTTTCTACATAAGAAGAATGATAGAATAAAGAAAGGATAGCATCCATATTTTTTCCTTGAGCGACTCTATGCCCACGGAGGTATGGGCACTAACAACCTTAAAACAAAGCAGGGTGATATTTAATTGTCCTGCTTTGTTTTTTAGATGCCTGTTTTTTCTTATTGCGGAAAGGGCGAATGAGGTTAAAAGGAAATAATTATCACACGAAAAGAAAAAACAGTATTTTGCGGTAACTTAACTGCTTACCATGAACCCAAAACTTAACGAAGAAAAACAAAAATTTCAGGTTGACCGTATTGCCTTTTTTAGTGATGCGGTGTTTGCTATTGCCATTACCCTGATGATTATTGAGGTAAAACCTCCGCACCTGGAGACGGAAGCCAATAATGCAGCAGCCATTGAGGGCTTGTTACATGTTTTACCCATGTTTATCGGGGTAGTGATAAGTTTTGTGTTTATCGGAATATTTTGGTTCAGGCACCACCAATTATTCAAGCACATAGTAAACTATGATAACAAACTAATTGGATACAACCTCTTTTTATTGCTCTCCATTATTTTTATTCCTTTTTCAACAGCGTTTAATTTTGAAAATTCTTTGCAGCATACCATTGTTCCCCTGCTGTTCTACAACGTGAATTACATTGTTTCTACCCTGGCTACTTACCTGTTGTTCAAATATGCACTTAACCCGGCAAACGGACTTTGTTCAGCAGATGCGGAGGAAGACCATACCCATTTATTCAGGGAGTTGATGTTTTCATTGGTAGTGTTTACTATGGTGGTAGTGCTTTCCTTTTTTGTGCCGCGTTATGCCCCTTTGGGATATATAGCCTTCGGGTTGCAAGGGATTTTTTACAAGAACAAAAAAGCAGTACAGGTTACCAGCGACAATTGACTTGTTAGGAGAGGAAAGCGTAGTTGCAAACTACGCTTAGCGAGGGGAGGTAGGGTATCATCAGAAGTTAATCTGATGATAAACACTATCAACATCTGGTACGGCTATGTTAAATTCCAAAACAGTATCTCTTCTCGTTGATTGCACCATCAAATAGAGATATGCCCTGTAATTGATATTTCGGATTACTTTTTTTGTGTCTTGACCAAAGAAGTAACCGTCAGCTTTTCCCGTGTAATATATTTCATTTTTCACTATCGGTAACCGTGGGTATGGTCTAAGTTCGCATCGGTTAAATGCGTAAATATTTTGTGTGTTTTTAAAAGAAAGATGGAGTTTCGTGGCAGGTACTATTTCTATGTTTCGTTTGTTAGTTCGTCCTTCATACACCAAATATCCCCACACACCAATGCGCTCATCAGTAGTATCGGCTTCAATTCCGTAGTCGGTCATTGATTCTGTATAATATCCTATTTCGTATGAGCCATCCTCTTTTGTATAGTAGGTTTTGTAGGAATTGCTTCCCGGTGTCAGAAACCCCTTGTCTCTAACACGTAAAAGTAAAGGGTAATAAGCTACAGGTTTATTGTTTGATTTATCGGTAAGTGTACCCTTCACAACAGTAAAACTACCTCCGGGGTCACAACCGGTAAACAAAATGATTGCGGTATAAAGAAGAACGAAAGTACGCAGCTTCGTTTTTTTCATTACTGCAAATTAAGAATCTTCAACAGAAATTGCAAGAACCAGTTGTATGGTCAGATTAATGAGAGTTGGGATTATTTAGAGAAATCGTAGTTGCAAACTACGATTAGCGAGGTGTAGTCTGCTGGGTTTGTCGCTTTCGGACTACAAAGCGTTTTACCAAAAAGCAGTACAGGTTACCAGCGACAATTGACTTGATTGTGTGGAATACTGAGAAAAGCGTAGTTACAAACTACGCTTAGCGAGTGCACGTAATTATTTTTTGATACTATTTTCATTTTCTATCATAAATACTATTGTTGCACCTGTAAGATATAGCATATACCTGCAAAGATGCGAACTAACATGGATTTTATTTGCTCCCTGGCCATGCCCACTATTTTTATTTCTTATTGTTGGAATTGTGCTTTTTAATAGTTGCTCAAGTGCATGCAATGACGACTCGCTGTAATTTGGCAAAAACTCGTTCTTTATAATAATCTGAATTAAATTTTTTGCAGTATGATTACTTTCAAACTCCCACGTATTTATTTTGCAAATAATCTTCATACAGCTTTCAAATGCTTTTAAGCAATCATTTAAGCATTCTTTTTCATTGCCTTTTTTATAGTGCTCTTGTGCTTTAAGAAATTCTTCATTTACATTTTCAAACCTTTGATCTCTTAATAAGTCTAACGCCTTCTTTGTGACTTCAACATGTAAGACTTCGTTATCTAATCTAATTATATTTCCATTTGTATATCGATAGCCGATATCATTCTGCCGAAATCTCATATTTAACTCATCTTCCGCATCTTTTACTTTGTATGATATTTTCGTATGATGGGTTTTTTTAAATTTTGAAACAATGACTTCAAGTAATTGGAAAACGATTTCGATTGCATCAAGAACTAATTCGACTTTTTCTAAAGAATTAATATACCTCTCCAGTTGTTGTTCATATTTCTCATCATATGTGCTTAATTTCCTTACTCCGTGTAGCCTGCATAATCTTTCAGCTACTTTTTTATACATTTCATTCTCTATTTCATACTCAATTCCATTTTTTGTAAAGAAGTCCTTGACAATAAAATAAAATTGGGTCTTCAATTTAGGGCCAATAAATACATATTGATAAATATCCGTTTGAGGTTTGTTTCTGATAGAAAATGGCTCAAGATTATTCATAATAATATCATTTTTACATAGTTCAATTTACTACAAAAATAAATCCCTATAAGGAATTTACCTTACAGGGATTTACAGCATAGATTAAGCTTGTACTTTTATTACTTCACTTCTTCAAAATCCACATCCTGCACATCGGCTGTTTTATCGCCACCGCTGGTGTTACCCCCTTCAGGGTTGCCGGCATTGGCGTTGGCTTGTTGCTCTTGTGTGGCTTTGTATAAGTCTTCAGAAGCGGCTGTCCAGGCTGCGTTCAGCTTTTCAGTTGCGCTGTCTATGTCAGCAAAGTTTTTATCAGCATGTGCTTTTTTCAACTCTTCTTTCGCTTCTTCAATAGCTGTTTTCTTTTCAGCAGGTATTTTATCTCCGTATTCCTTCAGTTGTTTTTCGGTAGAGAAAACCAGCGCATCAGCAGTGTTCAGTTTTTCTACTTCTTCTTTGGCTTTACGGTCGCTTTCAGCATTGGCTTCGGCTTCTTTTTTCATTTTCTCAATCTCTTCTTTGCTTAAGCCGCTCGAAGATTCAATGCGTATTTTTTGTTCTTTACCGGTGCCTTTGTCTTTAGCGCTTACGTGCAAAATACCGTTGGCATCAATATCAAACGTTACCTCTACCTGTGGTACACCGCGTGGTGCCGGTGGAATACCGTCTAAGTGAAAACGTCCGATGGTGCGGTTGTCGCGGGCCATGGGGCGCTCACCTTGCAACACATGTATTTCTACAGAGGGCTGGTTGTCGCTGGCGGTAGAGAAGGTTTCGCTTTTCTTGGAAGGAATGGTGGTGTTGGCTTCAATCAACTTGGTCATTACACCGCCCATGGTTTCAATACCCAGTGAAAGCGGAGTTACGTCTAACAGCAACACATCTTTTACTTCACCGGTTAATACACCACCTTGAATAGAGGCACCAATGGCCACTACTTCATCGGGGTTTACACCTTTGTTAGGTGCTTTGCCAAAGAATTTTTCAACGGCAGCCTGTATCGCAGGGATACGGGTAGAACCACCTACCAGAATAATTTCATCAATATCACCGGTAGTATAACCTGCATTTTGCAGAGCAGTTTTACAAGGCGCAATGGTACGTTGAATCAAATCGTCAACCAGTTGTTCAAACTTAGCGCGGCTTAAGGTGCGTACTAAGTGTTTCGGAATTCCGTCAACCGGCATAATATAAGGCAGGTTAATTTCGGTAGTGGTTGCGCTGGACAGTTCCACCTTAGCTTTTTCAGCCGCTTCTTTCAAACGTTGTAAAGCCATAGGGTCTTTGCTCAGGTCAAGGCCACCGTTTTCGTCTTTGAACTCCTGCACCAGCCAGTCAATAATTTTCTGGTCAAAGTCGTCACCACCTAAGTGTGTATCACCATCGGTAGATTTTACTTCGAACACACCATCGCCCAACTCCAGTACCGATACGTCATGCGTACCACCACCGCAGTCAAACACTACTATTTTCTGTTCTTTGTTCTTTTTATCCAAACCGTAAGCCAGAGCTGCGGCTGTTGGTTCGTTAATAATACGTTTTACGTTCAAACCGGCAATCTCTCCGGCCTCTTTGGTAGCCTGACGCTGTGCATCGTTAAAGTAAGCCGGTACGGTAATTACCGCTTCGGTTACTTCATGGCCCAGGTAATCTTCAGCTGTTTTTTTCATCTTTTGCAGAATCATGGCTGAGATTTCCTGCGGGGTAAACATGCGTCCGTCAATGTTTACACGCGGGGTGTTGTTGTCACCTTTTTCCACGCTGTAGGGAACACGTTTGGTTTCGAGTGTTACCTGATCGAAACTGTTACCCATAAAACGTTTAATGGAGAATATGGTGTTGCGCGGATTGGTAATCGCCTGACGTTTGGCAGGGTCGCCTACCTTACGTTCACCATCTTTCATAAATGCTACGATAGAGGGAGTTGTTCTTTTTCCCTCAGCGTTGCTGATAACCACCGGCTCGTTACCTTCCATTACGGCTACGCAACTGTTGGTTGTTCCTAAGTCAATTCCTATAATTTTTCCCATAATAATTTAATGTCTTTTTCGGTTGAAGCAATACCTATCAAGGG